>JBAUTF010000060.1:0-17061 GCA_049582065.1 Candidatus Dormiibacterota bacterium
ACGGCTCAATTCTCCGTCAGCTCGACCTCGAGGCCCGGTCTACGATGTCCCGAGACATAGAGCGGAATGAGTCCACTATGTCGTGAGACAGAAGATTGGAGCCGACGGTGGGATTCGAACCCACGACCTGCCACTTACGAGGCGGCTGCTCTGCCAGCTGAGCTACGTCGGCAATTGAGGCCTCTAAAATCGCGTATCGAGCACGTAGTCGCGGGTCCCTAGGCTACCATCGGTGGGGATGAGGACACTCGACGTCGAACGTCTTGCCGTGGGGGATTACGCGCTCATCAAGCCGCTCCTGGTCGACCTTCACCTCGGGGAGCAAGTCCACTACTCGGACCACCCGCAGCTGAGCCGGCAGGAGATCGAGCACCACCTGGCAGAGGTCCCGGCGGCGTTCCGCGGAGAGAACGTGATCTACGCTGCGAGGGACGAGGGGGGGCAGGTCATCGGCTTCTGCTGGATCGTGCTCTACGACCCCGGGACCGGCCTGGAGGGCGAGGTCGCAGAGCTCTACGTGTCGGCCGAGCACCGCGGACGTGGCATCGGAGAGATGCTCGTCAGGCAGGCGGTCAAGCTCTTCGGTGAGCGACGCGTCACGCTGGCCTACGTCTGGACGCGGCCTGACAACGAGTCGGCCATCAGGCTCTACCGGTCCGCCGGTTTCGACGCCAACCGCCAGCTCGTGATGACCTGGTATCCGATGGAGCCGTCCAACAGCTCGCACTAGTCGCCAGGTGCGGGATGCTCCAGCCTACCTAGACTGAACGCGTGCGCCCCCTCATAGTCATCGCCGCGGGCCTTGTCCTGACCGTCCTGGTCGCGACCGGGGTCACGCTGACGGTCCTGCAGCTGCAGTCGAAGACGAATACACAGCAGGTCAACCTCCGCTCAGGCGTGACGATCATCGAGGATTCGGCCATCGTGCAGGCGGCGGCCAAGGCCAAGCCGGCGGTGGTCAGCGTCGTGACACAGCAGCAGCCGGCGGTCCGAGGTTCCGGCTACCTCGCCACGAGTGACGGGTTCATCGTGACCAACATCGGCGTGATCGCGGGCGCGAGCAACATGACCGTGCTCGTGCCTGGCGACAGCAGGCTCCATCAAGCGCGGCTGGTCGATTACGACTGCCAGACCGGGGTGGCGGTGATCAAGATCGACCAGGTGAGCGGCCTCCCGACCCTGGCCTTCGCCGATCCGGCATCGCTCGTCCAGGGCCAGGTGATCGTGGCGATCGGGGGCCCTTACGACGGTGGGGCGGTGACCCCCGCATACGTCAGCGCCATGCACCAGGTTGTCCTCGTTCCCGACCCCGTGACCGCCGGCCACACGCTGGAGTTCAGCGACGCGATCCAGACCAGCGCGTTGATCGACTCCGGCACCTCGGGTGGGCCGCTGCTCAACGTGGGTGGGCAGGTGGTCGGCATCGCGGTCCAGGCGCCGGCCCTCTCGGGGGAAGGCGGTTTCGGCCTCAACGTCGCCGATGTGACCGATGACGTGAACCAGATGATCCAGACGGGCCAGCTCGTCGTGCCTTCCATCGGAGCGTCGACCATCGACGTCCCCACCGAGCGGGCCGCCCTCAGCGGCCTTCCAGGCGGGACCCAGGTGGTGGCCGTGGAGCAGGGAGGTCCGGCGGCAGCTGCCGGCCTTCAAGCGGGTGACGTGATCACGCAGATCGACGACGTCGACCTCGACTCGGCGCATCCCCTCGACCAGCTCCTGCGTTCGCGCTTCCACCCCAACCAGCGGGTCACGGTCACCTATTCGCGCGCGGGCGCCTCGACCCAGGCCCAGCTGACGCTCGTCGGCGGCCACCCCAGCTGCTCGTGACGCAGGCGACGCCGGCAGGCGTGAGGACAGCGATCTCGCACGCGCTCGACGCGGCCGTGCGCTCGCTCGGAGTGGAGGGTGAGCTGCCGGACCTCGAGCTCGGGCGGGCCAAAGGCGCGGACCACGGCGACTATGCGAGCTCCGCGGGCCTCAAGCTGGCGCGCGTCCTGCGCCAGGCCCCGCCGCTCATCGCCGAGCGCGTGGCCCGCGCGGTGGCGGTGCCGGACGGCGCTGCGAAAGCCGAGGCGGTCGGCGGTTACGTCAACTTCCGGCTCACCGACGCGTGGCTGCAGAAGCTGGTCGAGCGCATCGCTTCGTCCGGGTCCGCCTACGGGTCGATGGACCTCGGCCACAACGAGAAGCTCCAGGTCGAGTTCGCGAGCATCAACCCGACGGGACCGCTGCACATCGGTCATGGACGCGGCACGATCCTCGGCGATTCGATCTGCCGGCTGCTCGAGTTCACCGGCCACGACGTGCAGCGCGAGTACTACGTCAACTCCGACAACACGCAGACCCGGCGTTTCGGGGCGTCGGTCTATGCGAGGGTGCACGGGACAGAGGTCCCGGAGGGCGGCTACACGGGCGAGTACGTGGCCGAGATCGCCGAGATGGCCCGCCACGACCTACCCGGCATCGCCGTGCTGCCGGAGGCCGAGGCCGAGCCAAAGCTCCGTATGTATGCGCTGGAGAAGATGGTGGACCAGATCAGGTCGACCGTCGCGCGCCTGAACATTCGGTATGACGAATGGTTCTGGGAGAACCGGATCTGGGAGTCGGGCCTGGCCCAGCGTGCGATCGACCGGCTGCGCGAAGGGGGATACCTGAAGGAGCGTGACGGCGCCCTCTGGTTCGGACCGGCGCTCCAGGAGAGGGAGGAGGCCGGCGGCGATGTGGCCGAGGAGGAGGACCGCGTGGTCATCCGCTCCAACGGCCAGCCCACCTACTTCGCGTCGGACCTGGGCTACCTGCTCAGTCGGTTCGAGCAGCGTGGCTACAACCGCGTCATCGAAGTGTGGGGGGCTGATCACCACGGGTACGTGCCGCGCATGAAATCGGCGGCTGCCGCCCTGGGGATCGACCCGCAAAAGCTCGTGATCATCCTCCACCAGATGGTCAACCTGAAAGAAGGCAAGATGTCGAAGCGCGCCGGGCGATTCGTCACGCTCGACGAGCTGGTCGACCGCGTCGGTTCGGACGCGGTGCGTTACTTCTACCTGCTCCGCTCTCCCGACACCACCATCGAGTTCGACCTGGAACTGGCGGTCACGCAGGGCAATGAGAACCCCGTGTACTACGCGCAGTACGCGCATGCGCGCCTCTGCAACGTCGAGGTGACCGCGAGTGAGAAGCATCCTGCCCTGCCGGAGAACGCGGATGTCTCACTGCTGGTCCATCCGTGGGAGCTCGACGTCGCGCGGCAGCTTGCCTACTGGCCCGAGGTGGTAGAGGATGCCGCCGCGCTGCTCGAGCCGCACCGCATCCCTTACTACGTGCAGGACCTCGCGACTGCGGTGCACCGCTTCTACCACGCCGGCAACGCGCAGGCCGAGCACCGCATCGTGGTCGACGACCCTGCCGTCACAAGGGCGAGGCTGGAACTCTGCCGGGCGGCGCGTCACACTTTGAAGACTGCTCTCGACCTGATCGGCGTCACCGCTCCGGAGCGCATGTAGCAACAGCCACATAAATAGAGGAGAGACGTTGGACGTAACCTGGCTTGGACATGGCTGCTTCAGGCTGAGAGGCCGAGGGGCCGCCGTCGTCACGGACCCCTACCCGCCGTCGATCGGCCTCAAGCTGCAGCGCCTCGACGCCGACCTCGTCACAGTCAGCCACGAGCACGAGAATCACAACTACACGCAGGTGGTGCGCGAGGCGTACGAGATCCACGGTCCTGGCGAATACGAGGTCGCGGGGATCAGCGTGATCGGGGTGCCCACCTTCCACGATTCCGAGAAGGGTCAGAAGTACGGCCGGAACACCGTCTATCTGATCGAGATCGACGACGTCCGCATCTGCCACCTGGGAGACCTCGGGCACAAGCTCGGCGACGCCGAGGCGGAAGCCGTGTCCTCACCAGACGTCCTGCTGGTCCCGGTCGGCGGCCACACGTCGATCAATGCCGCCGAGGCGGCCGAGGTCGTCCGGCAGCTGGAGCCCCGGTTCGTGGTGCCCATGCACTACGCGATTCCCGGGCTCAAGCTCCAGCTGGACACGATCGACCGTTTCCTGAAGGAGATGGGCGTCGCCGCGTCAGAGGCTCAGCCCAAGCTCTCAGTCCAGAGGTCCTCAGGCGAGTACGAGACAAAAGTGGTAGTCCTGGAGCCGAAAGTCGAGCCAAAGGTTTAACTGAGCGCGCCCAGCCGGTAAGATTCATAAAACCGCCCTGGAGGTCTGCATGTCGAAGTACGTTTTCGTGACCGGGGGTGTCGTTTCCTCGTTAGGCAAGGGCATCACTGCGGCGTCGATCGGGAACATCCTGAAGGCCCGCCACCTCACCGTCTCCCTCCAGAAGCTGGACCCCTACCTCAACGTCGACCCCGGCACGATGAGCCCGTACCAGCACGGCGAGGTGTTCGTCACCGACGACGGCGCCGAGACCGACCTCGATCTCGGGCACTACGAGCGGTTCGTCGACGAGAACCTGACGGTCGCCTCCAACGTGACGACCGGGAAGATCTACCAAGAGGTCATTGCGCGCGAGCGGCGCGGCGATTATCTCGGCGCCACCGTGCAGGTCATCCCGCACGTCACCAACGTGATCAAGGAGAAGATCCTCCGCGCGTCCAGAGACCCACAGGCGGACGTGGTGGTGGTCGAGGTGGGGGGCACGGTCGGCGACATCGAGAGCCTTCCGTTCCTGGAGGCGATCCGCCAGCTCAAAAACGACCTGGGCCGGCAGAACGTCTTTTACGTGCACTGCTCGCTGGTCCCGGTGGTTCGGGGCCAGGAGATGAAGACCAAACCGACCCAGCACTCCGTGCAGGCGCTGCGCGCCATCGGCATCCAGCCGGATGCCATCATCTGCCGCTCCGAGATCGCGATCGACGCGGACCTCAAGGAGAAGATCGCGCTCTTCACCGACGTGCCCCGAGAAGCGGTCGTCTCGGTTCCTGACGTCGACTCCATCTATGAGGTGCCTTTGATGCTTGAGGCCTCGGGCCTGGGCAAGGTCATGGCCAGGCATTTCGAGCTCGACGAAGCCACCCACGTGCCCGAGCTCCAGCCCTGGATCCAGCTCGTCGAGCGCATCAAGCACCCGCGCGCGACCGTGCCGATAGCGATCGTCGGCAAGTACATCGCGCTGCCGGACGCGTACCTCAGCGTCATCGAGTCGCTGCGCCACGCGGGCGTGCATCACGACCTCGCCATCGACATCCGCTGGGTGTCGTCGGAGAAGCTCGACGCGGGCGACACGTCCCCGCTGATGGGAGTGGCCGGCATCGTCGTGCCGGGCGGTTTTGGATATCGCGGCATCGAGGGCAAGGTGATCGCGTCGCGGTACGCGAGGCACAACCGCATCCCTTATCTCGGCCTGTGTCTCGGCTTGCAGTGCGCGGTGATCGATTTCGCGCGCGAGATGCTGGAAGCGCCGGACGCCAACTCCACCGAGTTCGCGGCCTTCACCTCCACGCCGGTGATCGACCTGATGCCAGAGCAGCGCAACGTCGACCAGATGGGCGGCTCGATGCGGCTCGGCCTGTACCCCTGCAAGCTGGTGCCGGGCACGCTCGCGCACCGAGCGTACGGGGAAGAGGTCGTCTACGAGCGGCACCGTCACCGCTTCGAGTTCAACAACGAGTACCGCGAGGTCATGAACGAGAAGGGCATGGTCTTCAGCGGCGTGTCACCGAACGGCCGCCTGGTCGAGATCATCGAGCTCGCCGACCACCCATGGTTCGTCGCGAGCCAGTTCCATCCCGAGTTTCGATCCCGCCCGAACCGCGCGCACCCGCTGTTCCGCGACTTCGTGCGGGCCGCGTTCCTGCAGAGCGGGATTGACCAGATGGAGCTTCGGCCCGCGGAGCTGCTCGAAGAGACCGAGACCTCCTAGGACCCAAAGATGGAGCAGCAAAGGAGCGGGATTCCTTCCTTCGAGGCGCGTGGCGAGCTCTCCTTCGACCTCGTGCACGCGACCGAGGCGGCGGCGCTCGCCTGCGCTCGCCTGCTCGGCAAGGGCGATCCCGACCGCGTCAGCGAGGTGGCGGGCGACTCGATGCGCGGCGCGCTCGAGCATTCCGGGCTGACCGGCACGATCGTCTTGAGCCCGCGCCACCAGACCCACCTTCCGCCGGGCACGGTGATCAGCGGCGGGGGCCGGCGGGTCGACCTGGGGTTCTACCCGGTGGAAGGGGCGAGCCAGGTCGCCCGCGGCCACAGCAACTCGGTGTCGCTGCTGGTCGCGGTGGAACCGGGAGGCTTCGGCCGGCTGCCCGATGTCACTCAGGTGGAGAAGATCGTCGCCGGACCCGCGGCGCGAGGCGCCATCGACCTCGACGACTCCATCGCGGACAACCTGCGCCGCATCGCCTTCGCTCGCGACGCCAGGGTGCAGGACCTCACGGTGGCCATTCTCGATCGCCCGCGGCACCAGGACCTCATCACAGAGGTGGCCGCCACCGGGGCGCGCGTCAGGACGCTGGACGAAGGCGACTTCGCCAGCGCGGTCATGGCCGCGCTCCCGGGCTCGGGGATCGATGCCGCCATCGGAACCGGAGACCTGCAGGCGGCGCTCATCGCCGCGTGCGCGGTGCGCTGCCTCGGTGGAGAGTTCCTGGCTCGCCTACTGGCTCGCAACGATCACGAGCTCCAGCTGCTCGGGGAAGAGCCGTCCCGCGTATACGGGATCGCCGAACTCGCTCCCGCGGCCGAGATCGCGGTCGCCATCACGGGAGTCACGGGCGGCCCGCTGCTGCCGGGCGTGATGTTCGGCAGCGGGTATGCCGAGACGACCTCGCTGCTCATGTCGAGCCGGCATGCCACCGTCCGACGCGTCATCACGAGGCACCACGTCGTCGGGGATCCGAGCTAAGGCGTTCGCGGCGGGCGTTGCCGCCGCGAGCTTGCTGGCCGCGTGCACCGGATCGAGTGGGACCGCCACCCTGTCCACGCCTTCGCCGGCACCCGGTTCGCCCGGGGCCCCATCGCCGAGCCCGCCGCCGTGCGTCCAGCCCGCGGCACGGCCGGTGGCGTCCGGCGTCAGCTCGGCCGATCCGGTGCTGCTGCTGGCGTCCGGCCTGAACGGGCCGGACGACCTCCTGTACCAGGACGGCGGCACCGTGCTGGTCGGTGAGCACGGTGATGGGCACATCGCCAGGATCACGGCGGACGGCGCGCTCTCCCGCCTGCCCCAGGTCGTGCAGGAAGTGGAAGGTTTCGCGCAAATCGGGGACACCGTCTTCGTGGCCGACCAGTTCCATGCGCGCGTGGTCGCCCTGACGTCGACCGGCGTTCAGACCTTGATCCAGCTGCAGCCGGTCGCGAGCGGCGAGAACCTCGACGGCATTTCGACAGACTTGAAAGGCTCGGGGCTGGTCGTGCCTGACAGTCCTCACGGCGCGGTGCTGTTCGTCGACACGTCGGGCCGGATCACGGGCAGGACGGGCGGCTTCAGCCGGCCGGCGGGTTCTGCCTCGGACCCATACCTCGGCGGGTATCTGATCTCGGATGAGAACGCATCGGCGGTTTTCGAGCTGAACAACGGCCGTGTCAGCCGGCTGGCTGGTGGGCTCCCGGGCGTGGACGACGCCGTGCGAGACGCGCGCCATCACCTCCTCGCCATCCTCCCCGGTCGCGGCCAGCTCTTCGACGCCACCTCGGGCGGCGCTCTGGCGAGCGGGCTGCGCAATCCTCAGGGCCTGGCGTTCGACGGAGCTCAGAACCTCCTTGTGACCGAAAGCGACAACGGCAGGCTCGACCTGGTCGTGACGAGCTTCGCGGTCACGGTCCCCGCCGGCGTGATCCAGCTCGCCCCGGGCCAGGGGGTCTGCTACGGGATCCTGAGGGCGCCCGGCAACACGGACAGCATCAGGGTGTCCGAGGCGGTCGGGGCGATGCCGCTTGACGATCCCTCGGGAGGATCCCAGGGCGAGGTCCTTCCCACGCGCTGCACCCTGCCCCTGTGCACGGTCAGCCTGACCGTGCAGGGGCCCACCGGGGTCGAATACGCCCAGTTCAGCTACCGGGATTAGCGACCTCGGGTAGGGGGTATCAATAGATGGACCGATGACCGACAGGGACCCTTTGCTTCCGCCGCCGCCCGGCGACTACAGCCCGCCGCCGCCCAGCTACCAGGGGGCGGCAGACATCCCGCCGCAATCGCCGCTGCACTACGCGCAGGCCCCCGCCAACCGTGGGAACCGCGGCGTCATGGGCGGGCTCGTGGCCGCGCTGGCCGCCGCCTTCGCGTACGGCAAGTACGCGCTGTTGATCCTGTTCAAGATCCCGGCGGCCGCCACCCTTTTGTCGCTGGTGGTCAGCTTCGGCGGCTACGCCCTGTTCTTCGGGCCCTGGTTCGCTGTGGCGCTGGTCACGATGATCCTGGTGCACGAGATGGGTCACGTGGTCGAGATCCGCCGCCAGGGCATGCACGCGACCGCGCCGATCTTCATCCCGTTCATGGGCGCCGCCATCTTCCAGCGTTCGCACCCGACCGACGCCCTGAAACAAGCCCAGATCGGCATCGCCGGCCCGATCGCGGGCACGATTGGCGCCACCGCAGCGCTTGCGATCTTCGGCTCGACTCACAACGAGGTCTTCTTGCTCGCGGCATGGATCGGCTTCTACATCAACCTGTTCAACCTGATTCCGATCTGGCAGCTCGACGGTGCGTGGATCCTTGGCCCGGTGTCACCGTGGTTCCAGGTTGGCGCGATGGCTGTGGTTGGGCTGGGCGCCCTTTTCCTCCACCTCTTCATCAGCCCGCTCTTGATCATCTTCGCCCTGCTTGGCATCCCGAGCCTGATGGCGCGGTTCCGCAACGCCAACAATCCTTACTACACGTCAGTGCCGATGAGCGGCAGGTGGACGATGGGTATCGCGTGGCTGGCGCTCGTGTTGTACCTCGGCGTGGCCAGCCTGCAGGCCAACAGCTTGCTTGCCACGTTCGCCCGGTAAACTAACCCGTCTGGAGACGAAGACTTGAAAGCACAGATCCATCCCACCTACTACGAAGACGCACTCGTGACCTGCGCGTGCGGGAACACGTTTACGACCGGTTCCACTCGTAAGGAGCTGAAGACCGAGATCTGCTCCGTCTGCCACCCGTTCTTCACGGGCACGCAGCGGATCGTGGACACGGGCGGCCAGGTCGAGCGGTTCCGCAAGCGGGCTGCGAAGACCAGGAGCTAGATGCTTTCGGTTCCGGATCAATCCGGGGCGAAATCGGCTGGCGCTACTCCCCACCCGGCGCAAGGCGCCGCCCTCCCCGCGGAGCGGGGAAGCGGAGGTGACCAGTTCTTCTACGGCGGCCAGGCCGTCATAGAGGGAGTGATGATGCGCGGCAAGACCCACTATGCGGTCGCCATCCGCCTGCCCAACACCAAAGAGATCCTGATCGACCGCGGCGAGCTCAAAGCCTCGATCTACGTCAACCCGGTCTGGAAGCTGCCGTTCGTCCGGGGTCTGGCCTTGATCGTCGAGCAGATGCACCTGGGCATGAAATCGCTCATCTGGTCCGCCAACCAGAATGCAGGTGGCAACGACATCGAGATCGGCAAGAAGGAGATCACCGGCTCTGTCGCGGTCGCCGGGGTGTTCGCGCTGGCGGTCTTCATCGGCCTCCCGCTCCTGCTCGCCGGCGTGGCCGTCCACCGCAGCGGAGGCTTCCTCTTCGTCCTGGTCGAGGGCCTGATCCGCGTTGGCCTCGTCCTCGGCTACCTGGCTGCGATCGCCATGCTGCCCGACGTCCGCCGGGTCTTCCAGTACCACGGCGCCGAGCACAAGACCATCAACGCCTTCGAGTCGGGCTGGATGCTCGACGTGCCATCCGTGCGGCGCGCCAGCACGCTTCATCCGCGCTGCGGCACGGGCTTTCTGCTCGTGGTCCTGGTGGTCAGCGTGGTCGTGTTCAGCGTCGTCGCGCTCTTCCACCCCAACTGGTTCTGGCTGGTGGCGAGCCGCGTGCTCGCGATCCCCCTCATCGCGGGTGCGGGTTTCGAGCTGATCCGGTTCATGGCGCGCCACCGCTACAACCCCGTGATCAAGATCGCGCTGCTGCCGGTGCTGGGGACACAGAAGTTCACCACCCGCGAACCTTCCGACGACATGCTCGAGGTCGCGATCGCAGCCTTCAACAGCGCCCGCCAGGGTGAGGAGGAGAGTGCACAAGGGGGGCAGGCCCCCCTTGTGGAGAACCCCCCCGATGGCCGCGACTCGTTGCTGGCTGCGCTGTGACGCTGCGGTGGCCCGGCGCAGCCGGTCCACCGGAAAGAGGGCACGATGATTGATAGGTTGGAGGGGATCGCGCGCCGGTACCGCGAGATCGAGGCCGAGATGGGCCGCCCGGAGGTTGCGTCGGACCATGCGCAGCTCACCCGGCTCGCGCGTGAGCAACACTCCCTGCGCGAGACCTTCCAGACGTACGAGGCGCTTCGCAAGGCGCGCCACGAGGTCGAGTCGGCGCGCGAGCTGCTCAAGCACGAGAAAGACCCTGAGATGCAGGAGTACCTGCGCGCCGAGGAACATCGCGCCGCGGCGCAGGTGGACGAGCTCGACGAGAAGCTCAAGGTGCTTCTGCTGCCCAAGGACCCCAACGATGACCGGGACGTCGTGGTCGAGATCCAGGGCGCCGAGGGTGGGGAGGAGGCGGCGCTTTTCGCGGCCGACCTTTTCCGCATGTACAGCAAGTGGGCCGAACACAAGGGCTGGAAGATCGAGGTCGTCGACTCCTCGCCCACCGAGAAGGGCGGGTTCGACAAGGTCGAGTTCGAGGTCCACGGCCAGGGCGCCTACTCGCAGCTGAAGTTCGAGGGTGGCGTCCACAGGGTCCAGCGTGTTCCCAAGACCGAGGCGCAGGGCCGCATCCACACGTCGGCCGCGACGGTCGCCGTGATGCCCGAAGCCGACCCCGTGGAGGTCGAGCTCAAGCCCGAGGACATTGAGATCAAGACGTCCACGTCGCAGGGGCCGGGCGGCCAGAGCGTGAACACGACCTACTCCGCGATCCGCATCACGCACAAGCCGACCGGGATGCAGGTCAGCATCCAGGACGAAAAGTCGCAGCTGCAGAACAAGGAGAAGGCGCTGCGCGTTCTCCGCGCCCGCCTTTATGAGATCAAGCTGGCTGAGCAGCAGGCTGCCATTGGTGCCCAGAGACGCGGCATGGTGGGAAGCGGCAACCGGTCCGAGAAGATCCGCACGTACAACTTCAAGGAGAACCGGGTCACCGACCACCGCATCAAACTGACGCTGCACAAGCTCGACCAGGTGATGGGCGGCGACCTCGACGAGCTCGTTTCGGCACTCGTCAACGCCGAACGCGCGGCGCTGCTCGACGGCGGCAACGCGGCCTGAGCGAGTTGGTCCTGATCGAGGTCCTGAAGCTCGCCAGCGATCACCTCGCCAAACATGGTTCCGACTCACCCCGCCTGGACTCCGAGGTCATGCTGGCCCACGCGCTCGGACTACGCCGCCTGGACCTGTACCTGAAGTTCGACCGGCCCCTGACGGAGATCGAGCTCAGCTCCTACCGCGCCATGGTCGCGCGGCGAGCCAAGGGGGAGCCGGTGGCCTACCTCGTCGGTCACAAGGAGTTCATGAGCCTCGATTTCCAGGTCACGCCGGCCGTCCTCGTGCCCAACCCCGACACCGAGGTGCTGGTGCAGCGGGCGGTCGCCATTGCGCGAGAGGAGAGTCTGCCACTTCGAGTGGCCGACGTCGGCACGGGCAGCGGCTGCATCGCCATTGCGGTCGCCCATTACGCGCCCAACACCGAGGTCTGGGCATCCGACATCAGCCGAGAAGCCCTCGAGGTGGCGGCGCTAAACGTGGCTGCCCACGACCTCGGCCACAGGGTCCACATCGTCTGGGGAAACCTTCTGGAGCCGCTGCCGGGGACGTTCGACTTGATCTGCGCCAACCTTCCTTACGTGGCAGCGGTGGCTCTCCTGCCGCGTGAGGTCGTGGCCCAGCCTGCGGTGGCTCTATACGCGGAAGGCGAGGGCGCGGGCCTGGTCGCGCGGCTCCTGGACGAGGCTCCGGGCAGGCTGAACCCCGGCGGTCGTGTGCTGGCCGAGCTGGACCCGTCCATCCTGGCCGGCGCATCCGCGGCGGCGAATCGCAGTTTTGCGACGTTCCGAGTCCACCGGGACCTCGGAGGTCACGAACGCGTTCTCGAAGCATGGTCTTGAAACCCACGCGGGCGGGATTGACTCGCGCCGCCCAGCTGGTCCGCGGCGGCGCGGTCGTCGCGTTTCCCACCGATACCGTCTACGGGCTGGGAGCTGCGGCTGACGACGAGGTGGCGCGCCAGCGCATCTATCACATCAAAGGACGCCCGGTCGGCATGCCGCTGATCCTGATGGTCGCCGCCGAATCACAGCTCGAGGGTTGGGTACACGTCGACTCGCGCGCGGAGGCGATGATGCGGCGCTGGTGGCCAGGCCCGCTGACTCTCGTCCTGCACGCCATCGGCGGAGGCACTCTGGGCGTGCGGATCCCGAGGCACAAGGTGGCGCTGGAACTCCTTCGCTCGGCCGGACCTCTGATGACGACGAGCGCAAATCTGCACGGCCGCGAGCCGGCGATGACGGCCGACGAGGCGGCCTCCCTCCAGGGGGTGACGGCGGTGCTGGACGGGGGGACCGCGCCTGGAGGCACGGCGTCGACCGTGGTCGACCTGACGGGCCCCGAACCGCACGTCCTGCGGGAGGGGGCCATCTCCATCCCGGAGGTGCTGGGACCTCAGGCGCCCCGCTCAGGCTGACGGCATCCTTGGGGGCCCCCGCGCATCCAGCGTGGGGTAGGTGCGCGCAGCGCCGGTGGGGAGATGAAATCCCCCAGGCGATAGCATCTCCGCTATGACTGTAGAGATCACCACCATGTCGTTCCGCGCCCTCGATCGGGTCGACCCGGAGATCGCCGACCTCATCCGCAAAGAGTTCAAGCGGCAGTCTGAGACGCTCGAGCTGATCGCTTCGGAAAATCTCACAAGCCCGGCCATCCTGGAAGCGCTCGGCACGCTGCTGACCAACAAGTACGCGGAGGGATATCCGGGCCGCCGCTATTACGGCGGCACCGGCGAGGTGATCGACAAGATCGAGACGCTCGCCATAGAACGGGCCAAGAAGCTTTTCGGAGCCGAGTACGTCAACGTCCAGCCGCACGCCGGCTCGCAGGCCAACGCCGCGGTGTACATGGCCGTCTGCCAACCGGGCGACCGGGTGATGGGCATGGACCTGTCGGCCGGTGGGCATCTCACGCACGGCAGCCCCGCCAACTTCAGCGGCAAGTTTTACGAGATCCACTCCTACGGTGTCGACCGCGAGACCGAGATGATCGATTACGACGCGATGCAGAAGCTTGCCGAGCAGGTGCGTCCGAAGATGATCATCGGCGGGTTCTCGGCCTACTCGCGCATCGTGGACTGGGCGCGCATGAGACAGGTCGCAGATTCGGTCGGCGCGACCTTCTTCGTCGACATGGCACACGTCGCGGGGCTGGTGGCCGGCGGCGTGTATCCGTCTCCGATCCCCTACGCGGACATCACCTCAACCACGACTCAGAAGACTCTGCGTGGGGCGCAGGGCGCGATCATCCTCTGCCGCAACGACTGGCAGAAGGCGATCGACTCGGCCGTTTTCCCGGGCACCCAGGGCGGTCCGCTCATGCACGCCATCGCGGCCAAGGCCGTCTGCTTTGGCGAGGCGTTGAAGCCGGAGTTCAAGGTTTACGCGAAGCAGATCGTGGTCAACGCCAAAGCCCTGTCCAAACGCTTGATGGAGCGTGGCCTGCGGCTCGTCAGCGGCGGCACCGACAACCACCTGATGCTCATCGACCTGCGCCCCCAGAAGCGGACGGGCAAGCAGGTCCAGGACGTCGCGGACACCGTAGGGATCACGCTCAACCGGAACTCCATCCCGTACGACGAGGCGTCGAAGTTCAACCCGAGCGGCGTGCGCGTGGGCACCCCTCTGGTGACGACGCGCGGCATGCGCGAGCCCGAGATGGTCGAGATAGCCGACTGCATCGCCGACCTGGTCGAGCGCATCGACGACCGCGCGACCCTCGACTCGGTCCACGAGCGGGCGATCGACATCTGCCGGCGGTTCCCCGTCCCTTACGCGTTTGACTGACGTTGACTGACTTTTTCGGGACCAGCGCCCTCCACAGCCTCCGCGATCACCTGCTGCCGGGGCTGTGGCCCCTGCTGGCCGCGCTCGCCATCTGCGCCCTCGCTGTCCCGGTGGCAATCCTCCTGTCCCGCCGAACCGGGCTCATCGCGCAGCCCGGCGGCCGCCATGCGCACACCATGCCCACGCCGGTCCTGGGCGGGCTGGCGATGTACGTCGGGTTTGCGGTGGCGGTGCTGGTCTTCCTACCGGGCTACAGCCAGACGCTGGCCGTGCTGGTCGTCTCAGGGCTGGCCGTCGCGCTGCTGATCGTCGACGACCGGCGTCCGGTGAGCCCGCTGGTCAAGCTCGGTTTGCAACTCCTGCTGGCGCTGATCGCGGTGTTCGCCTTCGGGATCAAGATCAGCTTCATCGGCCTGCCGGGCTCGCACGTGGTCCACCTGGGCCTGCTCATCGCGCCGATCAGCATCTTCTGGCTGGTCGGGATGCAGAACACGGTCAACTTCCTCGACGGCGTGGATGGGCTCGCCGCCGGTGTCGTCTGCATCGTCGCGGTCATCCTGATGCTTGCCGCAGGCGAGCTCAAGCAGCTTGACATCGTGAAGCTGAGCGGGGCCCTGGCCGGCGCCTGCGCGGGTTTCCTCCTGTTCAACTTCCACCCCGCGCGGATCTTCATGGGAGACTCGGGCGCCCATTTCCTGGGCATTGCGCTGGGCATGATCTCGATCCTCGGCGTGGCCAAGGTCGCCGTCGCCTTCGCGCTGGCCGCGCCGGTTCTCGCCCTGGCGCTGCCTATCGCCGACACCGCCTGGGCGATCATGCGCCGCCGGCTGGAGCGGACATCCATCGCGCGCCCCGACCGCCGCCATCTGCATCACCGCCTGCAGTCGTTTGGCCTCGACCCGCGCCAGACGTGCTATGTCTTCTACGCCGCGACCGCCGTTTTGGGCGCCCTCGGCCTGACGCTCTTCGGCCACGGGCGCGTGCTGGCCGTGGTTCTGGTGGCCACTGCCGCCCTCACGTCGACCGTGGTGGCCGACCTGCTGCAGCACGCCGGCCTCCGAATCCCCGCGCCGTTCATGCGGCGCCTCCTTGGTGAATCGGGTTCCCGATAGAATTCGGAGGGGCATGAAGCCCACCTCGAGTACAGGCCCCACGGGGACTGACATGGCCGGTATCGGAATCTACCTGGCGGCCGCGGTGCTTCTACCGCTGCTCGGGGGTGTGGCGCTCGACAAGGCGCTGCACACGGCGCCTGTTTTTGTCCTGGTAGGACTGTTCGTGGGTCTTGCGGCCGGCGGGACCGGCATCTGGCTAAAGGTTAGGGAGCTCTCGAAATGATGTCGGGCGGCCTGCTCAAGGTGACCGTGACCATATGCGCTGTGCTCGCTGCGATCGTCGCGGCCGGTGCGGCCTTGTCCGGTCACGCATCGGTTGGGATGGGCCTCGCCGCCGGCCTGCTCCTAGGCTCTCTCAACGGCTACCTGATCCAGTCGCTGCTTGGACGCGGCACGCCTTTCGTCGCCGGAAGCTTGCTGCGACTGGTGATGTTCAGCTCGATAGCGATCGGGGCTGCGCTTCTGCTGCGCGGCGTGGGATGGTCCGTGCCGCTCGGGATTGGAATCGCGCAGCTGGTGATGGTCGGCGCCGGGGTGCGCCAGGGTCTTCGGGCATGATCTACGCCAGCGGATCGGTCGGCACTCACCCCACCATCGACTTCGGTTGCGGCCCACTTTGCGTGTTCAACTACGACAGCTTGATCTCGAGCGCAATCGCAGTCGCAGCGACGCTCGGGGTCGCTTTCTGGCTCCGCTCCAAGTTGAAAGAAGGTGAGCCCAGCCGGGTTCAGGCTGTCTTCGAATGGGGCTACGACCAGCTGCGCGCCCTGGTCAAGACCAATGTGTCGGAGGATGCACTCTTCATGATCCCGCTGGCCATGACCCTGTTCCTCTACATCCTGATCGCGAACTGGATCGAGATCTTCCCGCTGGGCATCGTCCCGATCCTGCACGGCGCGAACGCAGATCTCAACCAGACGCTGGCGCTGGGCCTCATCGTGATCATCGTGGTCCAGTGGTACAGCGTTCGCGTCCTCGGGGCGCGGGGCTACTTCAAGCGATTCACTAAACCCTTCGAGCTGCCGCTGGCCGCGCGCATCGTCTTCATTCCCTTGAACATCCTCGAGGAGCTCGTCAAGCCGGTCACGTTGTCTCTTCGTCTGTTCGGCAACATCTTCGCGGGCGCGGTCATGATCGGTCTCATCGCGTCGTTCGGGACCCTGGCACTTCCGGCGGTGGGCACGATCCCAGCGACGGTCATCGGCGCTGTCTTGCTCTCGATCTGGAAGGCGTTCGACGTCATCTTCATCGGGTTCATCCAGGCATTCATCTTCATGTTGTTGACGGTCATTTATTTCGGCGCGGCCCGCGAGGGCCTCGAACACGAACACCTTTAGGAGGAAGACATGACAGATCACGGACTTGTTCTCGCGGGGGCACTGGTCGCGTTCGGCCTTGCCATCGGTCTGGGCGCCATCGGAGCCGCCTTCGGCGACGGGCTCGCCGGCAACGCCTTTATCAGCGGAGTTGCACGCCAGCCGGAAGCACAGGGAAGGATGATCCCCTGGCTCTTCACAATCGTCGGATTGGTCGAGGCGATGTACTTCATCAACCTCGCTTTTGGATTCGTGTTCCTATCGAACGTCCCCGCCAAGTAGATGCTCGTTTCCGTCGGCGTAGCGGGCGTCATTCAGATCGACGGCACGGTGATCGTCGAGCTGATCACCTTTCTATTGATGCTCGCCATCCTTGCGCGCTATGTCTATCCGGAGATCGTCAGACTGGCGGAGGCGCGGCAGCGCGTCGTCGCGGAGCAGCTGAAGGAGGCGGAGCAGTCACGCGCCGACGCCGAGGAAAGGCTCAAGGAGGCCGAGGCGAAG
>JBAUTF010000061.1:0-12812 GCA_049582065.1 Candidatus Dormiibacterota bacterium
CCTCTTCCACGTCAGCCTGCTTCAACCGCTCGACCGCGTTGCCGGTGAACACGGGATGAGTCGCCGCGACCAGCACCCGACCTGCGCCCTGGTTGCGCAGAGCCTGGACGACCTTGCTGATGGTTCCCCCCGTCGTGATGATGTCCTCGACCACGACGCAGTCTCGGCCCTTGACGTCACCTGAGACCGCGATCGTGTCCACGTCGCCCTCACCCGTGCGGCGCTTGTAGCCGAACGCGATCGGTGCCTGGAGGTCGTTGGCCACAGCCTCGGCACGGCGCCCACCTCCTGCGTCGGGCGCGACGATGGTCAGGTGGTGCAGGTTCTTAGTCTTCAGGTAGTCGGCGAAGATGCGGTGTGGCGAAAGGTGGTCGGTCGGCACGTCGAAGAAGCCCTCGATGGCCTCGGCGTGCAGGTCGAACAGCAGCAGGCGGTCGGCGCCCGCGAGCGTGATGAAGTTGGCGATGAGCTTGGCCGAGATGGGCTCGCGTGGCTGCGTCTTGCGCTCCTTGCGCGCGTAGCCGTAGTAGGGGATGACCGCCGTGACGCGCCCCGCTGACGCGCGGCGAAGGGCGTCCAGGATGATGAAGAGCTCCATCAGGTGCTCGTTGACCGGGGGTGACGTCGGCTGGATCACGAACACGTCGTGCCCGCGCATCGAATCCTCGATCTTGACGTTGATCTCCCCGTCGGGGAAACGCCGCAGCCGGGCGTCGGTGAGCGGGATGTCCAGCTTCTCGGAGATGCGGCCCGCCAGGAGCGGGTTGGCGCTGCCCGCGATGAGCTTCAGGGCTCCCCAGGGCGAGCTCTCCTCCCCGGCGTACTCGACCGCCGTCTGAATCCGCCCGATCACCTGGCGTCCGATTCCGAATCCGAGCTCACGGCTTTTCTCCGTACCACCCTAGCGGGAACTCCGACGGCTGTCGCGCCGTCCGGCACGTCCTTGGTCACCACCGAGCCGGCCCCGGTGCGCGATCCCTTGCCAAGTTTGACGGGAGCGACCAGCATCGTGTCCACCCCCACGAAGGCGCCGTCGCCGATCTGGGTCCGGTTCTTGTGGGTCCCGTCGAAGTTGGCCGTGATCGTTCCTGCGCCTATGTTGGCGTCCTCGCCAAGGTCGGTGTCGCCCAGGTAGGAGACGTGTGGCACCTTGCTGCCCCGGCCCACCCTGGTTCGCACGAGCTCGGCGAAGCTGCCGACGTGGACGTCCTCCGCGATCTCGGTGCCGGGGCGCAGCTTGGCGAAGGGGCCGCAGTCCGAACGGTCGCCGATGCGCGCGTCTTCTATATGGACGTGCGGACCGACGCGGCAGTCGGCGCCGATGACCGAGTGGCCCTTGATCACCGTGAACGGCTCGATCACGGTGTCCTGGCCGATGGTCACGGTGGCGTCGATGAACGTGCTGGCCGGGTCGATGACGGTGACGCCGCCGAGCATGCAGCGCTCCAGGATCCGGCCGCGCATGACAGCCGTCGCGGCGGCCAGGAGGACGCGGTCCTTGACCCCCATGGCCTCCCGCGGATCGACGAGCCTGACGATCTCAACCGGGTGGAGGTGCAGGAACACGTCGGTGAGGTAGAACTCGCCCGCCTTGTTGTCGTCATCGACCAGCTTCAACGCCTCGACCAGCTTGGTCCCGTCGAAGCAGTAGACCCCGACGTTGAACTCGTGGACGCTCGCCTTGATCTCCGGCGTGGCGTCCTTGCGCTCGATGATTCGTCCCAGCGATCCGTCCGCGGCGCGGATGATGCGGCCGTCGTCGCGGCTGGGATCCTCGACGCTGGCTATGGTCGCCGCCGCGCCGCTTTCGGTGTGCGCGTGGACGATCTGCGAGATGGTGGCGCCCGTCAGCAGCGGCGAGTCGCCGTTGACCACCAGGACCAGCTTGCCTCGCACCTGGTCCTCAGGGATCTGGCGCAGCGCATGGGCGGTGCCTTTCGGGTCGCGTTGAAAGGTCGGTGCGATGCCCCTCTCGTCCAGGTGGCCCGCCACCTCTGCGTGATGCGGGTTGGCGATCACCTTGATGTCCTTGGCTCCGGCCTCGCTGACCGCGTCCAGGACGTAGTCGATCATGGGGCGGCCGCAGATGGGGTGAAGGACCTTGGGAGTACGCGACCGCATCCGGGTGCCGTGACCGGCGGCGAGTATGACGGCCGTTATCGATTGGCTCAAAATTTCGCCCTAGCGGGCTCAACGATTATGCCAGCTTGAGGCCCTTTCCCCTCTCGTGGCCCGATTGGGAAGGACCGATGCGGGGGGATAATCCGTTCGTGAGTGAGGTACCGGCGCCGAACCTGGAGGGCGCCGTCCCGTCCCACCTGCCGGTCCTGCCGTTGAAGTCGACGGTTGTTTTCCCGCGGATATTCATCCCGCTCTCGGTCGGCCGCAAGAAATCCCTGCAGCTGCTCGACGACCTGACCGGGGTCGAGCGGCACATCGCGGTCGCGACCCAGCTCGACGAGACGGCCGAGGACGTCGGCTTCAAAGACGTCCACCACGTGGGCGCCATGGTGCGCGTGCAGCACCTGCTCAAGCTGCCGGACGGGACGGTGCAGCTCGCGGTGCTCGGGATGCGGCGCATCCGGCTGGTCGAGGCCCTTTCCGAGGACCCCTACCTCACATGCGCCGTCGAGATGTACCCCGAGTCGACCGAGAACTTCCTGTCGATCGAGCGCGAGGCGCTCATGCGCCGGGTCATCCAGTCGTTCCAGCAGCTCGTGACCCTGGCGCCGCACCTTCCGGCCGAGCTCGCGGGCGCGGCCGGATCGATCGACGACCCGCTGCATCTCTCGTACTACGTCGCGAACCACATCCGCCTGACCACCGAGCAGCGCCAGGAGATCCTCGAGATGGGCTCTGCCAAGGAGAAGCTCGAGAAGCTGCTGGGGCACATGTCCCACGAGCTCGAGGTGCTCGAGCTCGGTCGCAAGATCCAGTCCCAGGCCGAAGAGCAGATGGGCAAAGCGCAGCGCGAGTACTTCCTGCGCGAGCAGCTCAAGGCCATCCAGCGCGAGCTGGGCGAGCTGGACTCGGAGCACGCGGAGCTGAGCGAGCTGCGCGAGCGGATCGAGAAGGCAGAGCTCCCCGCCGAGGCCAGGCGCGAAGCCGACCGCGAGATCGCACGGCTTGAACGCATCCCGAGCGCTTCACCGGAATCGTCGGTGATCCGGACCTACCTCGAGCTCATCGTGTCTCTGCCGTGGAACGTGTCCACCGGCGGCGAGGTCGATGTCGTGAAGGCTCGGGAGATCCTCGACGCCGACCACTACGACCTCGACAAGGTGAAGCAGCGCATCGTCGAGCACCTCGCCGTGCGGCGCTTGAAGCAGCAGCGTGGCCAGACCGACCGCGGACGCGAGCCGATCCTTTGCTTCGTCGGTCCGCCGGGCGTCGGCAAGACGTCGCTCGGACAGTCGATCGCCCGCGCCATGGGGCGCAAGTTCGCGCGAGCGTCGCTGGGCGGCGTGCACGACGAGGCGGAGATCCGCGGCCACCGGCGCACGTACATCGGCGCCATGCCGGGCCGCATCCTGCAGGCGATCCGACGCGCGGAATCCAACGACCCCGTGTTCATGCTCGACGAGGTGGACAAGATCGGCGCGGACTGGCGTGGCGACCCGTCCTCCGCGCTGCTCGAGGTGCTCGACCCCGAGCAGAACAAGGATTTCCGCGACAACTACCTCGATGTGCCGTTCGACCTGTCGAAGGTGATGTTCATCACGACCGCCAACAGCCTCGAGACCATCCCCCCGGCCCTGCGCGACCGCATGGAGGTGCTGAACCTCTCCGGCTACACGGAGGAGGAGAAGCTGCAGATCGCGCAGCGCTTCCTGATCCCCAAGCAGCTGGCCGCGCACGGCCTGCGGACGGACGAGGTCTCGATGTCGGAAGAGGCGATCCGCCTCATCATCCGCCAGTACACGCGCGAGGCAGGCGTGCGCAACCTCGAGCGCGAGATCGCGTCGGTGATGCGGCGCGACGTGGCGGACATGGCGGTGGGAAAGAGGCCACGCCGCGGTTCGGACGACGCGAAGCGGGTGCGCGCGGCGCTCGGCAAGCGGCGCTTTTTCGACGACGCGGCCGAGCGCATCGACCGGCCGGGCGTGGCCACTGGACTGGTGTGGACGCCGACCGGCGGCGAGATCATCTTCGTCGAGGCGGCGCTGACGCCCGGCAAAGGCGAGCTGAAGCTGACCGGACAGTTGGGCGAGGTGATGAAGGAGTCGGCGTCGGCCGCGCTGTCCTACCTGAAGGCTCGCGCTGCGGACATCGGCATCGACCCCACGCTCTTCGACAAGAACGACATCCACGTGCACGTGCCCGCCGGGGCGCAGCCCAAGGAGGGTCCATCAGCGGGCGTTACGGTGCTCACGGCGATGGCGTCGATCCTGACCGGGCGACCGGTGCGCGACGACGTGGCGATGACCGGCGAGATCACGCTGCGAGGACGCGTGCTGCCGATCGGGGGAATCAAGGAGAAGGTGCTGGGGGCGCATCGCGCCGGGCTGCGGCGCGTGCTTCTCCCGACACGCAACGAGGCCGACCTGGACGACATCCCCGCCGACCTGCGCAAGGAGATGCAGCTCGTCCTGGTCGAGTCGATCGACCAGGTGCTGCGCGAGGCGCTGATGCCGCGAGCCGCTGCCAACGGCGCCGATGGCTCCCGCGGCGCCCGCAAGAATGGCGCCGCTAAGGGCTCGACTGCCGTGGCGCGCGCAGCAGGATCCGGTCGTGCGCGGCCAGCTCAGCCGAGTCGTCCAGCGGCGAAAGCTCGCCGGCGCCGCGACGCTTGAGGGCGTTCCGGATCAGGTAGTCGGCGAGATGCGGGTTCTTCGGCAGGAGGCTGCCGTGAAGGTAGGTGCCGATCACGCCTCCCTGAATGCATCCCTCGAAGCCGTCTGACCCGTTGTTGCCGTGGCCGAGGCGCACCTTGCCGAGCGGCCTGGCGTTGCTGCCGAGAAAGGTGCGGCCGCTGTGGTTCTCGAAACCGACCAGCGTGTTGGGCGTGAGGCCCTCGACCTGGGTCTCGACCACCACGTCGCCGATGAACCGCTTCTTCCCCGCCTCCGTGCGCACGTCGATGAGCCCGATGCCGGGAAACTTCTCTCCTTCCCCGGTCTGGTAGTAGTGACCCAGGAGCTGGTATCCGCCGCAGACGGCCAGGATCTGCGCACCCTCCGCCACCGCCCGCTGAAGGGGCTCCTGTTTGAACTCGAGAAGGTCCTCGTAGACCAGCGCCTGCTCGCGGTCCTGGCCTCCGCCGAAGAAAAAGACGTCGACATCCTCCATCTCCTTCTGGCTGCCGCGGCCGAGCTCGATCGCGCGAGCGTCGAATCCTCGCCATTCCGCGCGTTTGAGCAGCGCAAGGATGTTGCCGCGGTCGCCGTAGATGTTCATCAGGTCGGGGTAGAGCCAGCCGACATTGAATTTCATTGGTTGGTCTGCTCTAAGTGTCCCAGTAAGGCTTGGCCCAGCCGCGCCTGACCAGCTCGGCGCGCAGGTCGAGCATCGCCGTGTAGGTGCACAGAAGGTGCGCCGTCTCTCCCTCCTCGGTGACCTTGATCAGCTGGTCCAGCGCTTTTGCCGGGTCGGTCTCGGGTTGCTCGGCCTTCACGCCGGCGTATTTGAGGCGCACCGCGAGGTCGTGCGCGCGGTTGCCCGCCGGCACCACGACGCGCGCTTTGCCCTTCAGCATCTCGAAGTCGACGTCCCAGATCCACGAGACGTCGGTGCCATCCGCCTTGCGGTCGTTGAGGCCGAGCAAAAAGCTGTTGCCGTGCGCGAGGTCGACGGCGGTGCGCAGCGTCTCGTTGAAGCCCGCGGGGTTCTTGGACAGGACCAGGTTGAGGTTGCGGCCGCGGAACGCCATGCGCTCCTGCCGCCCGAACGCGGCGCTGAATGTGCGCATGCGCTCGGCGATGTACGCAGGCTCGAGACCGATCGTCCTGGCCGCTGCGAAGGCGGCGAGCACGTTGTAACAGTTGTACAGGCCGCCGAGCGGGAATTCGACGCGCGTGCCGTCGATGGTGGCCGCGAGGCTCGCGAAGCCGTTGAGCTGAATATTGGTCGCGGTCAGGTTGGGCGCTGGTCGCGCGAAGTCGCCGTTGGGACAGTTGTAGACGCCGTCATGCCCGACGTACACGGCGTCGAAATGGAGGCTCGAGCCGCATCGCGGGCAAGTTCGCGCATCGGCCGCATGGGGCAGCTCGCGCGCCGCGATCGAGGTGTCGTCGAGGCCGTACCACAGGGGCGCGCTCGGCAACCCGAGGCCGATCTCGGCGACGCGGGGGTCGTCGGCATTGAGGATGGCGCGCGCGTTTTCTGGGAGCACGGCGAGGGCTGACTCGATCTTCTTTGCGATCGATTCAAGTTCGCCGTAGCGGTCGAGCTGGTCGCGAAACAGGTTCATCACCAGCGTCACGCGCGGCTGGAGCTCGGCGACCGCCCTCGGCAGGCTCGCTTCGTCGATCTCGAAAACGCCCCAATCCGCGTGCAGGGTCCCACCGGCGTCCGCGCGGTCGAGAGCAGCGGCGGTGATGCCGAAGATGAGGTTGGCGCCGGCGCGGTTGGCCACAACCCTGTGTCCCGCGCCCTCGAGCAGCCAGGTGATGAGGCGCGCGGTGGTGGTCTTGCCGTTGGTGCCGGTGATCACGATCGATCCCTGGTTGAGGTCTTGCGAGAGCTTGGTGAGGACGTGCGGGTCGATGGCGCGCGCGACGTCGCCGGGCAGTGTCGTGCCGCCGCCACGCCCGCTGACGCGGCTCAACGCTCCGGTTGCCTTACCGGCCCAAACCGCGGCGCGCTTGCGAATCGAGGTCACGCCCACGGACCGACCGCGCACGTCACCGCCGTCCAGCAATCCAGGGACGCAGTGGCCTTTTGCGCCTGCTCATCGTCCGTACATCGCAGGAAGAAAGCGGAGCCGCTGCCGGTCATCTGCCAGCCCGGGCCCAGGCTTTGCGCGAAATCGAGGATTCGCGGCTCGGCGCGTTCGGCGGCGCGCCGCAGGTGATTTGGAGCTTCGCCTCGCACTTCGTCCCACGCACGGTACACGGACGCGGTCGAGAGCTCGATGGCGGGCCAGGCGACCGCGAACCACGCCGGCGTGGTTGGGAGGCGGGTCAGCTTCTCGCCACGTCCCTCAGCTGTCGCCGCGCCGCCCGCAAGGAAGAAGGGCACGTCGGCGCCGATCGACATCGCGAGGGCGCGAAGGTCGAGGTCCAACCGGTGCAGCGCGGCCAGGCCCCTCAGCACGGCGGCAGCATCTGAGCTCGCCCCGCCCATTCCCGAGCCGGGCGGAATGCGCTTGTGCAGGTGGAACCGCGTCGGGATCGCCCTGCCGGTCGCCTGCTCGAGCGCCTGGTGCGCCTTCAGGACAGAGTTGTCGTGGTTACCTGCGATCGCCAGGCCGGAGGTGGTGAGGGTGGTCCTTTGGTTGGGGCTCATCTCCAGGAGGTCGTGCAGGTCGATCGCCTGAATCGTCGTGCGCACGTCGTGGAAGCCGTCGTCCGTGCGCCTGATCACCTCGAGGTCCAGGTTGAGCTTGGCGCGCGCCGCAAGCGCAAGCATCAAGGGGTCGTACGCTTGAGCTGCGCCCGGTATCGGACCGCCCGCTCCTGGTAGTGCTGAGCGGTCGTGCCGACCCAATGGTTGGAGGATCCGTCGAGCGCTTTTTTCACCGTGGCCGGCACGCCGGCGGCCATATGGCCGGGCGGCACCTCTTTGCCCTCCTGCAGCACGGCGCCCGCAGCCAGCATCGATCCCGCGCCCAACCGGCTGCGCTGCAGCATCGTGGCGCCCATGCCGACGACCGCGCCCTGCTCCACGACGCAGCCCTCGAGCTGCGCGGAGTGGCCGACGCTGGCGTTCTTTTCGATGATCGTCGGAAGGTTTTCGGCGCAGTGGAGGACCGCATTGTCCTGGACGTTGGCGCCCGCTCCGATCGAGATTCTCGCTTCGTCACCGCGCAGCACGGCTCCGAACCAAACGCTCGCGCCGGCCTCGACCTCGACGTCCCCGATGAGGACCGCGGTCGGTGCGATGTACGCATCGGGATGCACGCTGGGGCGCTTCCCGCCAAGCTCGAACTCCACTGACCTCTATAATCCTAGCTTCGTGACTTTGTTCTCCAAACTGGTGATGACTCGTGGCTAAGCGAACCGCGTCGGCCAAGAAGCAGGCGCGCTCGGGTGTCAAGCGCGCGGCACGAAATCGGGCTGTGCGATCCGAGGTCAAGACGATGGTCGTCAAGGCCAGGCGCTCGATGACGGAAACCGGGAGGGACGGGTCGGACCGGCTCGCGATCACGCTCGACGCGGTGCGCGCACTGGACCGCGCTGCGTCCAAAGGCGTGGTGCACAGGAACAACGCGGCGCGGCGTAAGGGCCGGCTCGCCCGGCAGATGGCTAGGATCGCCGTCGCGGCGCCGGCTGCCGCCGCCACCACCAGAGCTAAGAAGGCCGCGGGCGCTGCTCCGGCCACGGCTGCCGCTCCGGCTCCGGCCAAGGCTGCGGCGAAGGCTGCCGCTCCGGCCAAGGGCGCTTCGAAGAAGAAGTAGTCCCTCGCTTCTCTAGAGCCTGGTCAGCAGCACATCCAGCCCGAGATCGGCGTCGACCTGGCCCGACTTGACCTCCCACTCGTAGTCGCGGATCTTTTTCAGCGCGTCTTCGAGGCGGTCAGGGTCGGCCTGCTGCGCCGCGTCGTAGGCCTTCTGGACGACGAAGCGGTGCTCCGTCATCTCGTCCTGCACGCGCTGTAGGGACTCCCCCCGCTCCTGCCTCGCGTGGACCTCGAGCACCAGCGCGAGGTGGCGCGCCATTCGATAGGCGATGGACGTCGGCTGCATCCCTGCCCCCGTCAGGCTGCGCGCGATCGTGAGCGCCTGGGCCGTGGGCCGGGGCAGCAGGTTGTCTGTGAGCTTGAAGATCTCGTCCTCGCGGCCCCCGGCCAGGAGGTCTGCGATCACCTCCGGGGTGAGCTTCGCGCCAGAAGCTTTGTACGCGGCGAGCTTGGTCAGCTCGGAATCGATCACTCCGAGATCGGGCGGCGTGACGCGGACGACCTGGGCCGCGACCGCCGCCGTCAGCTGGTGCCTCTCCATGGCCCGGCGGGCCGTCCAATCGCTGAGCGCTCGACCCTTCAGGTGCTGCATCTCCTCGACCGTCCCGCCCGCAGAGCTGATCGCCCTGGTCAATTTGTTGGTCCCGCCGAGGCGGCCGGCGACGGTGAGGAGGAGCCGCGTGGTGGGCGGGATCTCCGCGAGTGCGGCGGCCATGCCCTCCGCGCGCGTGGCGGGGAGCATGCGCACGAAGACCACGCGGTATGGGTCGAGAAAGGGCGCCTGAAGGACGGAGTCTTGGAGGCGCGCGGCGGTGATGCCCGCGCCTTCGAGCGCATCCAACCCGAAGTCGGAGACGAGCTCGGCCACCCACGGTTGGAGGATGGCGCGCGCCTTCTCGTCGACAAGGAATCGCTCTTCACCATGAAGCAGCACGGCCATCGCCGCGGGCCGATTCGTCGCGCGGGGCACGGGTGCGATGGTACCCCCGACTTGTTGTCGGCACGTGCTCATGTCTTCCGTCCAAGGGGAGCCATCACATGGCGAGCGTGATCGTCCCCTCCTGGTCGGTGCGAAGGACGTTCGCCGGAAAGCCGGTCGCCAGCCTGCCAGAACCCCGCGAAGCGACCAGCTGAGTGGCGGCCGTGACGGCGACACGGTCGAGATCCGGGGACAGCAGGCTGCGGCCACCGTTGGGAAGCAAAAGGTAGGTGCACGGCCCACGCACCCGCGCCGCGGCGATGGTCTGGGCGTCGAGGTCGAGGTCGCTGAAATCGCACAGAGTGGTGCCATCGGGCGCCAACACGCGCAGGGCCATATCGGCGGCGCCGGGCAAGTCTCCTGGAGCACCCTGCTCCGGCGAGAGGACCTGAAGCTGGAAGCCCGCCACGGTCACGATCCCGCCGGCTCGCAACCGCTGGATCGAGGCGCCGCGCGCCGCCGACTCGAGGGCGGCGGTGCGCCAGATGGTGCCTGTCAGGTCGGCGTCCGGGACCAACACGGAGCTCGCGGGACGGTCGAACCCGGCCAGGCCTCCCACATGGCCGAGCGACGGAGCGGTGATCACGATGGCGTCGAGCCGGGATTGCCAGGGCGGGAGCTGAGTGCCGAGCTCGTCGTTGAGCTTTTGCGGGCTTGGTCCGCCATCGATCAGGATGGCGCCCTGGGGTCCCCGCAACAGAACCGCCTGCCCGTCACCGACCGCCAGGACACTTGCCTGGACTGGGGCGTTTGCCCACATGACCAGCGCGGCGCTCGAAATGAGGGTGGGAGCGGCGACAGCCGCCACAAGTGCGACTCCGCGGCGGCGGCCGGTCGTTTGGGCGCCTGCGATGCCAGGTCCGAGCGCGGAGTAGTACGCAACGCTGGCCCAGGTCGGGAACGTCGGAATCGAGATCGCAGCGGCCGGCGCACGAGCCAGGAGATAGGCGACCTGCTCGACGTAGGCCAGCAAACCGGTGATCGGTATGGCGGCCGATCGAGCGAGGTCGGGCAGGACTGAAAGTGGCCCGAGCAGGAGGCCGAACACGACCAGGACGGGAAGGATCGGAAGGGTCAGGGCGTTGGCGAAAGGCGCCACCGGAGACAGAACGTGAAAGTCGGTTGCCATCATCGGGAGAGTGCCAACCTGGGCCGCGCACGTCACGGCGAACGGCTCCCGCAGGAAGTGCGGCAAAAAGCGCAGACGCCTTTCGATCCCAGGCGTCAACAAGATGATGGCGGCCGTTCCCGCGAACGAGAGCTGGAACCCTACGTCCCAGGCCAACTCAGGATGCCAACCGAGCATTGCTGCGGCGGTGAATGCGAGGGTGGTCCAGACATGGGTTGGGCGGCCGAGGTGCGTGGCGGCGATCGCTATGCCACCCATTGCCGCGGCGCGAGTTGCGGCCGGGGTGGCTCCGCCCACCATCGCATAGAGCGCGATCAGGGCGAGAGCCGGCCACGTGGCAAATCGCCCGAGCATCGGGTTGAGCGCACCCTGGACGAGGCGGGCGAAGACCGCCACCTTGAGCCCGCTCAGCACTAGGAGGTGAATTAGACCCGTCGCGATCAGCGCCTGCTGAAGAGCGGGCGGGATGCCCTGCCGAATCCCGAGCACGATGCCGAGCAAGACCGCCCCATGTGGCGCGGTCACGGCGTTATCGAGCGCCACCGTGTAGTGCGAGCGCAACCAGGGGGGCAGGCCGGCTATCCCCGAACCCGTGGCTACCACATCCAGGGTGGTCGCCTGGACCTCGAGGTAGACATGTCGCTGCGCCAGATAGGCGCGCCGATCGAACGTGGGGAGGTCTCTCGGCAGGGTGAGCTTGCCGCTCGCCTGGACTTCGTCGCCGAAGGCCACCTCGGTCGGTCCCCGCCAGCGGACCATGAGGTTGCCGATCCCGCCGGCAAGACCAGCGGGCCGGGCAAAGCCGTCTGGCTCGACCAGCACCTCCACACCGCCGCCCGAGGGGCGAGGATCGTCGGCGACGTGGCCGGACAGAGTGACGGTCTGTCCGGCCAGCGCGGCAGCGCGCGCGGGAGCCTGCGGATCGGCGGCGGGAAGCTCCGCCCTGCCCACCGCCAGGAGCGCCGCGGCGAGCGCCAACGCGATGACCGGCGGTCGCAGAAGCACCGCGAGGGCCAGGCAGGGAACCGCCAGTCCGATTGCGATCGCCCCCAACATCGGTTGATAGGGCGCGACAACGACCGCCATCGCAAGCGCGGCGCACCAGGACAGCGCGATGACGAGGCCCGGCAGTCGAGTCACAGCGTCAGATAGCGCCTGGCGATCACGTAGTCGGCCTCGCTCATGCCGAGGATGTCGACCAGCTCACGCGTGTTCTGGAAACCGCCGTAGTTGGTCCGGTAGTCGATGCATTCCTGAGCGAACGCCTCGGTGAACCCCGGCACGGTTTCCAGCTCATCGAGCGTGGCGGTGTTGAGGTTGGTGCGTGTGATCACCGTGCCCGACGTGGTCTTGGCAAACGGCACCTTGATCTGCTCGCCGTCCTTCAACCGGCCGGCCAGGTTGGGCAGCCGGGAGGCGTCCGCGTCTGGGCTCAGGCCGCCGGCCGCGGCCACGGCGTCGTATACGCGATCGCCGCGCGGAAGCCTGTAGAGCCCCGGGTTCGCCACCGCGCCGATGACGTCGACCAGCAGGCCGGCTGGAGGCGGGATGTCCAGCCCGGCGTTGGCGGGCGCGTTCTGGACCGCGCCGGGAGGCGTAGTGGCGAACGAGCTGTACGCGCGGGCACCTGCCACGCCCCCGAGGGCGAGGGCCAGCGGGGCGGCGAGGAACAGCAGACGTTTCCAGCCGGGAACGAATCGGAGAGGCGAGCCCACGCGGTCGACGTTAGGTGGCGCCTGGCTGGTTGAGAACTCAGCCTGTTAAGACAGGCTTTCTCTTCTCCTCCGATCGGAACTCAGGGGCGATGTCGATCGAGGTATTCGCCCATGCTATGCGCGATGGAAGAGATGTGGCCAAGCGCCGCAGGATCGCAATTCGAGGTCGCGATCGAGATGCTGGGTAGCGCATTGCGCGAATGCCCTGAGGAGCTCTGGCGCGAGAGGCTGTGGCAGGACCAGACGATGCCTGGCTTCTCGGAATTCTGGTACGTGGCATACCACACCCTGTTCTGGCTCGACCTCTACCTCTCGGGATCCCGCGAGGGATTCGCTCCCCCCGCTCCGTTTACCCTCGATGAGCTGGACCCAGCCGGGGTGCTGCCTCCCAGGGTGTATACGCGGGACGAGCTCGAACGCTATCTCGCGC
>JBAUTF010000062.1:0-4268 GCA_049582065.1 Candidatus Dormiibacterota bacterium
CCACCCTCGACCAGGCCCAGTCGGACCGCCTGGTCGAGGAGTACTCGCTTCTGGTGCGCTCGGTGGTCTCGGAGGCGGCGCCACAGGCCGAGGCGGTGGTGGAGACCTAGCGCCGCGGCGGAGAACCCTAGAATCGTTATTCCGCCGAGCGGGAGTAGCTCACCTGGCAGAGCGCGACCTTCCCAAGGTTGAGGTAGCGGGTTCGAGTCCCGTCTCCCGCTCCAAACCTCCTTGTTCGAACTCTGGCAAAAGAAAAAGCGCGCCAAACGGTTCGCGATATGCGATCTCGCTGATCTCTCCGTTTCGCACCGTGAGCCGCTCGAACACAGCCGAGTTGTAGAGCTTGCGCGTGCGGCCGTTGGCCGACCGGTACGCCTTTCCGCAATTGGTGGCGAACTTGAAGGCGATGCTGAGCACCTCCTGCCATTCGGCCAGTGTCGCCTCGACGCTCTTGAGCCGCTCCTCGACTTCTCGGATGTCGCTTGCAATCCGCTGCTGCTCGCTGCGCAGCAAAGCGACGTCGACCGCGCCAGCGTAGTAGGCCTCGAGCAGCTTCCGCCGTTCCGTCTCGACCTTGGCCAGCTTGCGAGTGAGGAACTCGCGTTCAGAAGCGTTGCGATCCTGGCGGGCGATGATCTCTGCCTCCATCGATGAGCGCAGGCGCTTGGCCCATTCGGGCGGCAGCTGCACGCGTTGGTAGAGCTCCTCGACCTGCCGCTCCAGCTTTTCGGCGGCGACGTAGGCCTCTTTGCAGCCAGTCGGACGCCGGCGGTCTTTCTGGCCGAGACAGAAGAAGTAGAGGTAGCGGCCCTTCGAACGTTGAAGAGAAAGACCCCGGCCGCAGACTGCGCAGTAGAGGAAGCCTTTGAGGTAGTGCGCGTGGCGGACCTCGCGGGTCCAGCGGCCGGAACGGCTGGCGAACAGGTCCTGGACCTTGAAGAAGGTCCTGGAGTCCACCAGGGCCTCGTGGAGCCCCTGGTACTCGACTCCCTGCCACTCCACCAGTCCGGCATAGAACTTGTTGGTCAGCAGCCAGGTCAGGCCGTGCATGGTGATGGGCATCGCCGGGTAGTCCTTGCGCCCGCGGTTGGTCAGACCTCGACCTCGCAGCTCTTCCAACAGCGCCTCAAGGGTGTAGTCCCCGGTCGCGTAAAGGTTGAAAGCGAGCTGGACCAGGTCTGCCCGCTCGGGATCCGGAGCCACGTAGGAGACGCGCCGGCCGCCCGCCCACTCGCGCACGTTGATGTAGCCGAGCGGAGCGCGGTGAGTCCAGCCGCCCATCTCGACTTTCTGCTTCATGCCTTTCTTGACTTCGGCCGAGAGGTTGGCCGAGTAGAACTCCGCCATCAGGGCGTGGATGCCTTCAACCAAACGTCCTGAAGCGGTCTCCTCCAGTTGTTCCTGGACTGAGACCAGACGCACGCCGCGCTGACGTAAGGCAGCGCGCACAGCCAGGTGATGCGCGGCATCGCGGGCAAAACGATCCAGCTTGTGCACCACGACCACGTCAACGTCGCCCTGCTCGAAGATCCGCGCCAGCATGGCCTTGAAGTGCGGCCGTTCGCCCGAGCGCTTGGATGCTGAGTCGCGATCGGCGTACTCGTCGGCAAGCGTCCAGCCCTGGTCTCGGATGTGCTGAAGGCATGCCTCGCGCTGCGCCGGCAGCGAGAAACCCTCCTCGGTGAAGTCGCGCTGGGCCTGCTCCTCCGTGGAGACCCGGAGATAGATCACGCAACGCGGCGAAGGCGATGCCATAGACTCGCTCATGTCTTGACCCTCCTTATCAGGGTTGAGGCCACGGGGTCGGCCGTTCAAGCGGCGCGACCCCACCTCTTTCGCCGCCGATTGTAGATCCCTACCGGGCGGTCTGCCGGCCTGGATACCACCGCGGTAGAGGGAGCGATGCTCGGCTCTGCCGTCCGCTGCAGGGCGTATGCCTCCATTGCGGAAACGATCAAGGCTCGTGCCAGGCGGCGCAACGATTCGATGGCTTCATCGGACGGTGGGGGTCCAACGTCGGACTCCAGCTGACTGCACGCGGAGCCAGCTCTAGTGGGGTCAAAGGCTTGACCCCTCCCGTCCGACAGCCGCGGTGCATGCGCAGTCACGCGACCTGCCCGCCCCCAGGCCGGCGCTCCCACCAGGCCAGCTTGCCGATGCAATCGGCGATCGCACGCTCATTGGACTGCATGGGCGGCAGTCGCTTGAATGGGATTCGCGTACCGAGCTTGGTAACGCTAAGGGGTGGCGGCTCGGGGGCACGGTTCTCGACCTCCAGCCAGATCGTGCCCAGCGGACCCCACCAGCGCAGGCGATCCGAGGTGGTGGTCCAGAAGCTGCAGCAGCCATCGCTGCCGAAGTGGGGACGTCCCTGCCAGATCGTGTACTGCAGCTTGTCCTCGCGATCGTCGGTCGGCACAACGAAGAGCACGTGGTGCTGTTCGGCGTTGCGAAAGTGCTCGAAATAGCCGACGTAAGACGCGATCTTCTGGCGCATCCGGTCCATCGATTCGGTCGCCCGATCCCACTCCAGGTCGAAGAGGATGCGTCCGCCATCGGCGAGATAGACCCCGCAGCCGTCCGGCGTCGGCGTGGGCCATTTGTACTCGTGCGCCTTCGCGCGGCGCTCGGCCCGCACCTGCTCCTCGCCATGCCAGAGCAGCAGCCCCTCGCCGGCCAGCTGCAGGCTGCGGCTGACCAGAGAGACGAAGAACTGGTTGGCCTCCAGGTCGTGGAGTGCGTGCCAGCAGTGGTCGCGGGCGTCGTGGCTGCGCTCGACGTAGACGCGCGGATCCTCACCGTGCCAGTCGGCGAGCACTCTGGCCCCCCGCGCCGAGATCACGCACAGGGAATGACGACGTCTGACGCCGGGGGTTTCGATGACTTTCCAGACGTAGATGAGGCCGAGATGCTTGAGGTGTTGGAGCCGTATCTGGCAGGACCGGAGGCTGGGGAAGAAGAGTTCTCTGACCTGGAGCGTGTTCAGGTAGCGGTAGTCGTAGAGAAATTGCAGGATGACCAGGTCGCGTTGGGTGAGTGATCGGTGGAGTCGACTGAGTTGAGCCTGGGTTGGACGAGCGTCGGCTTGAGGAGGAAGGTCTCGGAGGATGATCGGATGAGTTGAGAGGAGAGACTGTCCTGGTTCGTCGGGAGGCTCAGTTTGATCTTGGAAGGTGGGGTCCTCGTCTTTCGCTTCCTGAAGCGCAGGCCGCAGCGAACCCCCAGAAGCGAAAGGCGAAGCGAAATCGGGCACTCCCTCCGCCTCTTCCGCGGGAACGTCCTCGGATGCGTCATCTGGCTCCTGGTCGACGTCGTCTGATTTGTCTTCGGGTTCCTCATCGTCGTCGTTCAGCCACTCGGAATGAGATGACCTCATACTTGCCATCCCCTCCGGGTCTCAGCTCCATCAACGCGGTAAGGCCGGAGCCGTCGACCGCACGCCGAGCGCACGCTGGGTGCATGTTGAGCTTGGAAGATGGTCGTGGAGGGGGCCGGAGTCTGGCTTTCTGACAGACTTCCGGGTCGCGAGGGAGTTGACCCGCGAGTCTGGTGGCTCTGTGCCCTTGGGGGACATGTCGCTCCCTCGCATCTGGCTCGAAGGGCTTGACCTAATAGGAGCTTGGTCGTGACCCAAGAAAGTCCTGTCAGCCCGAAGGCCGCCATCCATGACACGGAGGTGCGAATGATCACCATCGGAGTCGATGCACACAAACGAGTTCACGTCGCAGTCGCGTTGGATGCAGCCGGTCGTCAGCTGGGCGTCTGGAAGGGAGCCAACAGCAGTCGCGCTTGGCAGGAGCTGAAGGACTGGGCTGCCGCCTTCGGTGGTCAGCGGGTTTGGGGCGTCGAAGGCGCTTGGTCGTATGGTCGCGGCCTCGCGCAACACCTGGTTGTGAGCGGTGAGGTTGTCTGCGAAGTCAACTCCAGGTGGACCGCTCTCGGGCGTCGCAGCGCAAGGAAGCGTGGCAAGACGGACCGGCTCGACGCACGTTCTGTCGCTGCGTTCGTCAGGCAGGAAGCGGCTACGTTGCCGCGCGTCGGTGAGGATGACGAGACCGCCGTCCTGGATCTTCTTGTCCGCGAGCGGGAGAACGCGATGGCGGAGGTGACGAGGCTGAGGAACCAGATCCACGCCCTCCTCATGCAGATCGATTCCGAATACGAAATCCGCCTTCGCAACCGGCGAGTGCGGACCCGCATGCGGCTGCTCGAGAGCTACGAGCCGCCTGTCGCGGCGAGCACTCCGCTGCAGCGTGAGCGGGTGGCCG
>JBAUTF010000063.1:0-17536 GCA_049582065.1 Candidatus Dormiibacterota bacterium
CAAACCCGCTCAGCATCAGTCCCGACCCGTCTGCAGTTATATCTTGTATCCGGTCAAAGATGTCCGCAATCTGAGCATTCGTTCCCCCATCACCGTATGAGCGATCCACGCTCGCGTGCGCCAAGTAACAATCTCAGCAACATCGCGACGGCCGCGTAATCAGACCCCGCGAACGAGGCGCGGGCGACCGGGAGGTCGAAGGCCGCTACCCCAGCCTGAGTCCAGTCACCTGTTGATTGCACGGCTTGCCGAAACCGTCGTCATGAACGACTCCAGAGCGTGTCGGTTATGCGGTGGACCATCCGCCGTCGGCGGTCACCTGGGCGCCGTTGACGTTGGAAGCTTCATCGCTGGCCAGCCACGAGATCAGCGCCGCGATCTGATCCGGCTCCGCAGGTGCCGGCATCGTCGCCATCGAAAGCATTGCCCGTTCCATTGCCCAAGGCACAGCGGGAGATGCGCTGCTAGCGATTGAAGTTGCGACGGGGCCCGGCAGTACAGCATTGGACCGAATGTTCTTTGGTCCGTAGAAGTACGCGACCGATTTGACCAACCCGATGACCGCATGCTTCGAAGTCGTATAAGCGACACCAGCCGCACCTGCGCCTAAGGAGGCTTCTGATGCGACGGTCACGACCGAGCCACCTCCCACGAGCTGCATCCCTGGGAGAACGGCTCGCGTCAGCCTCATGACGCCATTGAGGTTGACGTCGATCACCCGATTCCATAGGTCGTCGGTGAGATCACCTAGCGGAACGAAATGATCCATGATGCCGGCGACGTTGGCGAGGATGGTGACTCGTGGACCTGCCGCCGCGACCAGTCGATCGATGTCTGCTTGCTTGGTGACATCTGCCACGATCAACGTGGCGGAGAGGCCTACCTTCTCCAGACTGGAGCGGGTTTCCTCAAGGGTCTGTGCGTTCACATCGCATCCAACAACCTGGGCTCCCTCTTGGGCCAGTCTCAAAACGGTGGCCCTCCCGATTCCGCTGCCGGCGCCCGTAACGATGGCCACCTTTCCCGCGTGCCGAGTCTTGTCCACGAAACCTCCTCGTTGTCCGGCCCGCCCTTGCCGATCGCTGACGGGGTTCACGACGGCTTCAGGCCGCTCTAACAAAGACGATAGAGCCCGCAGCCGCGACCGATTCAACTTGCCTGCGGCGTTCGTATGAGCCGATCGGTCGTCTACTCGACGGGATCCATGTGCGAAATCGGGGGTGGTGGGCCGGGACAGAATCGAACTGTCACAGCTTTCGCGGCGGTTTTACAGACCGTTAGGCTCGCCAATGCCCAGCCGACCCACTGTAGGCCGCCGAAACCGGCGGAAACTCAAGGGTAATCGTAGCCGAACGCCGCGACATCTCCGGAACACCGGGCCACGGACGTCGGTCCAGTAGATGAAGCGCTCCCGGTTGCCGCCGCCGTGGTTATCTGGCGCTGGGGCTGCACCCGGCTTCCGAGGTCAGATGCTGAAATTTGCTCTCCCAGCGACCGAATCGCGGAACCAATGGTGAGTTACCGCTGACATTTCATTTTTGCAACGTCGAAGTCAGAAGTCTGGAAACAAGGGCTCGGTTTGCGTTGCCGCCGGTCAGGATGAGCCCGATGACCGAGGGCGCCACCGGGAGCTTTCCGGCCAGGAACGCCGCCAGCGGCAGGGCCCCGGTCGGCTCGACCGCCAGGTGTAACCGAAGCCATGCCACCCTTACCGCCTCGGCAATCTCGTCCTCGGTCACGGTGACGATGTCATCAACCAAGCCCCTGGTGACGATCACCTCAAAAGTCCTCTCGCTCATTGAGAGGGTGCGCACTCCGTCCGCGAGGGTGACCGGAGAATCCTCGAGGCTGACCAGCCGGCCGGAATGCAACGATCGGGAGGCGTCATCGGCGGCGGTCGGCTCGACGCCGATCACCTTGATCGCTGGATTCACATGCTTTGCCCAAAGCGCGGATCCGCTGAGCAATCCACCGCCACCGCATGGAGTCACGATCATTTCGATTGCGGGGTCGTCCTCGAGCATTTCCATGGCGACGGTTCCCTGTCCGTGTATCACGTCCCAGTCGTCGAACGGGTGGACCAGCACGAGCCCCGACCTTTTGATCTCTTCGTGCAACCGCTGCTCGCGATTGGCGAACGTGACGCCATCCTGAATCACCTGCGCACCGTAATCGCGCGTGTGTTGCACCTTCTCTGGATTCGCGTCCGCCGGGATGATCACCACTGCCTTTAGACCTGCGGTGCGCGCGGCCAGCGCCAATGCCTGCGCGTGGTTCCCAGAGCTCACGGCAATCACGCCCCTCATCGTTGGATCGGCTGCGTGCTTGGCGACGACCGCGTTGAACGCCCCTCGCACCTTGAAACTGCCCGTCACCTGAAAGCACTCGGCCTTGAGGCGGAGCCGATCATCGAGATCGGTGCGTAGCAGCGGCGTACGGCGGACGTAGGGACGGATGCGCTCGCTCGCTTCGAGGATCTCGTTCATTGACTCGTCACCGCGATGCTGCTCAGGATCACGACCATGCTGATGATGATATTGCGGCGCGGCCGCTAGTGAATCTGTCGCGCACCCATCAGTTGTTCAGTCAGCGCCTGGCCGATAGTACTTCTTGTATTTACTGGAGTGGCTCAGGTGTGACCGGAGGATTGAGAGGATACGCCGCGGACGGTAGTCCCCCCGGTAAAAGAGGGGATTGACAACCTTCCTTTGCTGGTTGAGCGCTCGCATTCTTGAGCGCAATGATTCGTCTGTGACATACGTAAAGGCAACTTTCTTGGGGATCACGAGCCAGAGTATCTCGTTGGTTGCGAGGGTGAAGTCGCGGGGCTCACCGCGAAGCCGGTCTTCGACCACGTAGCCGGCGAGGTTGTAGCCAGACCCGGTCACATAGAAACAGCTCCGACCCTGGCGCGCATTCAACTCAAAGACCTTGTAGGTTCCGTCGCGCGGATCGTGCTTGATATCAAAGTTGGAGAATCCGACGTAGCCGATCTGCTCGAGGAAGGAGGTGAGCGCCTTTACGATAGGGGCCTGCGCGCCGGTGAGAATCGCGGCATGGTTGCCTATCCCCTTCGGGGTATGTTCTTCGAGGAGCACCTGCCCCAGGGCCGCCAACGTTACCTTCCCGTTTTGGTCGGAGTAGCAGGTTAGGACGCGCATGTGTGAATCGTCTCCTGGGATGAGCTCCTGGAGGATCAACGAATCCGCATAACCGCTGTCGTAGATACGGTTGATCAGTTCGTCGAGCTCCTCTCGCGCACCAACCCGATGGACTTTCTTTTGCCCTGGGAATGGATGCTCCCACCAGCTGATGCCGTTCGAGGGTTTCACGATCACCGGGCCATCGAACCCCAGCGAATAGCGGTTTCCCATGTGCCTCTCATAGATGAAGGTCGCCGGATAGGGGATGCCGTTGTCTCGGCAGGCGGCATAGAACCTGTCTTTACGGATCAGGTCGAGGAGTTGCGGTCGAGAGATGACCGGGGCAATGACGTTTTCCCGGAATGCCTCTCGATACTTGCTGATCAGCTCCACATACGAGTCACCGCAGCCAAGGAGGATTAGCTTTTTCGGCGCATTGGCAGCAGCGAGTCCGTCCACCACTTCGAGGAATGTCGCGTCCGATTCAATGGATTCGCGTGCAACGAAGTTCACTATCCGACTTGCGTAACTCGGACCGCCCGGATATTTTCCCACCACGGTGGACTTCACGCGGTACGCCTCGTGAAACGCCCGCGCCATGCTGTAAGTATTGATGTCGCTCCCGAAGATCACCGGAACGAAATCGCAGTCTTTGAACTCCACGTTATCGCTTAGTGAAAAACTGCTCGTGCCAGACCAGGAAAGTAAAGAGGTTCCAAATCTTGCTGGCGTTGCTGCGGACGCCGCGACGGTGCTCGTCAAGCAGCCGAACCAGCTCCTTCCTTTCGAAAAAGCTTGATGCTGCGGCGCTCTCGAAGTAGCTGGCAACCATGTTTGCGCAGCTGTCTTTCCGTAGCCATTCGATGAGAGGGACCGGGAACGCGAGCTTTGTCCGGCGGGCACTCACTTCCGGGATCCTGCGGGACGCGGCTCTGCGGAATGCCACTTTGGTGGTGGTTCGGTTCACCTTGTACTCGGGTGGGATGGTTCGGGCGAGCTTGAAGATCTCGAGATCGAGAAGTGGCACACGAAGCTCGAGGGAGTGAGCCATGCTCATCTTGTCCGCCTTGAGCAAGATTTCCTGCACCATCCAGAGATTGATGTCCAGATACTGCATTTTGGTCACGTCGTCGTAGTCGCGTGCCGCCTCGTACAGCGGAGCCGTGTACACGTCCGGCGATCGCAAAGGGTAGCGAGTGCCAAGCACGCGCCACTGCTCTGCTGGGCTCCAGACGTTGCTGATTCCAATGTACCGGTCTTCGACCGGCTTGCTCCCTCGGAGTAAGTAGCCCCTCCCTTTGACACTCGGCAGAGATGCCGCCGCGCGTGCGACGACCTGCCGAACGCGGCGCGGTAGGAGCTGGTAAGGGGCTAACGAGTGGGGTTCCTTGTAGATGTTGTAGCCGGCGAACATCTCGTCGGCGCCTTCCCCTGACAGCACCACTTTCACATCCTCGGCGGCCAGTTTCGAGAGGAAATAGAGCGCGTTTGCGCTTGGATTCGCGAGCGGCTCGTCGAGGTGGTATTGAACAGCGCCGGCACTCGCGAAGTACTCGGCGGCCGAGACGATTTTCACACGGTTGTCAACGCCGATCGCTTCCGCCAGCAATTTGGCGTTCCGCGCCTCGTCGTATCGCGGGTCTTCGAAACCTATGGTGTAAGTCCGCACGGGCCTCCGGGCCCGCACTTCAGCGGTGACATAGCTCGAGTCGACCCCGCTTGAGAGGAAGCATCCAACCTCGACGTCGCTGATCTCGTGTGCGATGACGGATTCCGTAACCGCGTCGGCGATTCTCTCCACGAAATAGTCGAACGATTTCCCAGGTTCGAAGTCAAAGCTGGGGGTGAAGTAGCGGTGGACCGTGAGCTCTCCATCCCTGCGCCGGAAGGAGTGTCCGGGCGGGAGCTTGCGGACGTTCTTGAAGAAGGTGTCGACGGCGCCGGGCACGCAGTTCCACAGTAGGTAGTCGGAGAGATGCTCCTCGTTGAGTTCTCTAACGAAATGCGGGTGCGCAAGGAAGGCCTTGATTTCCGAGCCGAAAAGAAATGAGGCGCCCATCTGCGCGTAGTAGAAGGGCTTGATGCCGAAAGAGTCCCGAGCGCCGAACAACTCCTTTTTCAAGGAGTCCCAGATCACGAAGGAGAACATGCCCCGTAATTTCGGAAGGAGAGCTTCGCCGAACTCTTCGTAACCGTGGACGAGCACCTCGGAGTCTGTCCGAGTGGTGAACTGGTGCCCCCTCGCAATGAGGTCCCCGCGCAGCGCCTGGTAGTTGTAGATCTCGCCGTTGAAGACCAACACCTTCGTGCGATCTTCATTCAGGATGGGTTGCGATCCGGTCGCGAGGTCAATGATGCTCAAGCGGCGAAAGCCGAGTGCGATTTCGTTGTCCAGATAAGAGTTCTCGGAATCGGGACCACGGTGAGCTATTGCCCGCGTCATTGCGCACAGCACGTTCTCCCGGTCCGGACAAGGACCGGTGAAACCAATGAATCCGCACATGTTCTTATGAGCTTAGTTGACGGCCCTCTTGGCCAACGACGCCGCCGACCACCGATGGCGTTGCTACTCCGGCTGGCGGCTCATTCGTGACGTGCGCTAGCCGTTATAGATGAAGCCGATCAAAGCTCCGTTCAGCTGGGCGGGGTGAAACCGTAGATGAAGCCGATCAAAGCACCGCCCAGCTGGCCGGGGCGGATCACCCGCTGGCTCGTCACGCCGAAGGCGACGTAGTGCATCTCCGAAACCAGCCACGAACCGTCGCCGTTGACCTGCTCAACGTAGGCAACATGGCCGAGGCCAATCGGACTTTCCGTGGTGACCATGATGGCTCCGGCCTTTGGCTGCGACCCGACCGGGAAACCCATCGCCTTGGCGTTGCCGTACCACTCGATCGCGTTACCGCGCCAAGGCACCGGCCGCCGGGTCGCAACGTACCAGGTGCACCATCCCCACGGGAAACCCACCGCGTTGTACGTGCCGACCGGCGCCCCAATCGTCGAATGGAAGAAGGCGTAGAAGGAGGGAGCTGCCAACAGCGGCGGCGGGAAGTTGGGACCCACGCCGCCAGGAATGACCACGAGGGTTCCGGCCACCAGCTGCATTTCGCGGAACCGGTTGTAGTCGGCGATGGCGCCGGCGTCGGCCTTGTAGGCGGCGGCCAGGCTGTCCACCGTGTCGCCAGCCCTCGCAGTCACCACCACTCCCGGAATCGGAGGGATCAGCAGCGGGCTCCCGTTCGGCGCCACGTCGCTGTACGTCAGCAGGGTCGGGTTCGACCAACGGATCTGGCTAACCGTCACGTGGTACCTGGCCGCGATGTTGGCCAGCGACTCGCCCGCCGCGACCGTGTAGACCATCGGCGTGTGACTGATCAGGGCGGCGGTCGGGATGGAAAGCGGCTTGATGATGGTGCTGTAGCGGCCGAGGGAGACGTCGCCCACACTGCCGCCCTGGCTGACGACCACCGCCTCGGCGTTCACGGCGCCCAGCCGAGCCGTCAGATAGGTGGGAAAATGCTTGTCCACGGAGGCATAGCTCGACATTGCGACCGCTATCCCAAGCACGATTGCATGGGTCAGGTAACGATGAACTCGCATGCCTACCCCTAAGACTTACGAATCTGCCCACGTCGGGGAGATCCCCCAGAGAACCGGGTCACCCTACCAGACCTCCGGCGAGTGAGTCAACCCGCTAGCGCCGGACGCCGGCACCCGGACCGGTGACACCACCCCGGTACGGCCGAACTCGATCTGAATACGGGCTCGAGGGTGCCAGAGGCTCCGCCGTCGAACAGCAGTTCGCCCACTCAATCTTTGGCGCACGCGGCCAAGCAGTCGATTCATCGTTGAGGCCAACGCCAGATGGCGCGGCTACTTGCACGTTGGTCTGATCTCAGGAGGGGCCTTGCAATGGGCCTGAGCCAATGACTTTGAGATCAGGAACCGCGAGGTTCGCAATACTCTCGGCACCCGCGCGTTTGACCCTCCAGGAACCGGTCTGTTACGGTCTTCTCACTTTCGCGTCCCGAGACGCGAAAAGGGGACGTTTGGGGGTAGGCGTTGCGCATCAACCGATATGCGACCCATGCCGTGGTTCTGCTGGTCGCTGCTGTCCTGTCCGCCTACAGCTATTCGAGTTATCTCGAACCGGCGCGGGGCTCGATCGATGCGCGTGCGGCCAGCGTCGGCGGGGCCGTGGGTGATGTGTCAGTGGGTCGGGACACGACGATCATCAAGCCGCTGTCTATTCCGACCTCGACCATTCCGAGCCGCGCACCGATCTTCTACAAGGTCAAAGACGGCGATACGCTGCCTGGAATCGCGACCACGCTTGGCGTTCCCTTGCGGCAGATCACCTGGTCGAACCCAGGCCTGCGCAATCCACTCAAGGTAGGAGAGGTTCTCCGCTACGCGCCCGTGCCGGGCTTCGTCGTCGCCGTCAAGTCCGGCGATTCGCTTGAGAGCGTGGCGGCGACCTATGGAATCGACCCGACGACCATCGTCGACTTCAATCGCGTCCGCGACCCGCTGACGGCCGGATCGGTGCTCGTGATCCCGGTCGACCCTGAAGTGGGGCCGAATCTTTCGTCTGGCGTGCCGGCCGACCCGATCAAGCCGGGCCAGCTGGTGTGCCCGATCCCGGGCGCCTCGATCATCCAGAAATTCGGTCCGACGTCGTTCGCCCTCGAGCCGGCCTACGACGGCTACCCGCACTTTCACACCGGCGTCGACATCCTCGCGGGGTACGGCGTCCCTATCGCCGCGGCGGCGGGCGGAAGGGTGACGGCGGTGGGTCCGGAAGGTGCCTTCGGCATCCGCGTCGAGGTGACAGACAGCTACGGGCTGGTCGAGATCTACGCGCACATGGAGCAAGTCTCCGTCGCGCTGGGACAGCTCGTGCAGCAGGGCGACAACGTCGGTCTGGTGGGCAGCACCGGGCTATCGATTGGATCGCACCTCCATCTGCAGCTCGAGGTTGGCGGTGTGCCGACCGACCCGATGCCTCTCATCGGCTGCGCCGCCTGATCGACGCCAGCCCATTCGTACCTGACCCGTCGCCCGCGACAGTTCGGATGTCCATTTCTGCGCGCGCCCGCCGCGATGACGCCCCCGAGGCCGGAACCACCCACTTTTAGAATGGGTTCTCCCGGCTTTCATCGTGTCGAAGGGCGACACTCGCAAAGCGACGCGCGCGCGAAACCGGCCGGCCCGCTCCCTAGGATTGACCTGTGAGCCGGCTGCACACGCCCGTTTGCGACCTGCTCGGAATCGACGTCCCGATCCTCCAGGCCGGCATGGCCGGCTGCACCACGCCCGAGCTCGTGGCGGCCGTGAGCAACGCCGGCGGCCTGGGGATCATCGGCGGCCTCCGGATGAGTGCCGACCAGCTCCGCAACGACATCCGCCGCGTGCGTGAGCTCACCACCCGTCCTTTCGGCGTCAATCACGTCGTCTGCCTGCTCGACAACGCGGCGTTCGAGGTGACCATCGCGCAGCGGGTGTCGGTGCTGTCACTCGCCTGGGGCCAGTCGAGCGACCTCACGTACCGAGCCCACGACGCTGGGCTCAAGGTCGTGCACATGGTCACCAGCCCGGAGGAGGCGGGACAGATCGCCGCGGACGGAGCGGACGTGGTGGTCGCGCAGGGCAACGAGGGCGGCGGCCACGTCGGCCACATGTCCACCCTCCCTCTTGTGCCCCAGGTGGTCGACTCTGTCGGCTCGGTCCCCGTTCTTGCGGCCGGGGGAATCGCGGACGGCCGTGGCCTGGCCGCGGTGCTCATGCTCGGCGCACAGGGAGCCCTGATGGGCACCCGGTTCCTGGCCACTCATGAAGCGCGCGCCCGTGGCCGCTCGAAGGACGTGATCCTCAACGCGCTCGGCAGCCAGACTGTGACGAGCAAGTTCTATGACGACGTGCTCGACATCTTCTGGCCTGGCTCGGTCGTGCGTTCGATCAGGCACCCCATGCTCGACGAATGGGCCGAGCGCCCGCAGGAATGGGGCCTGGCGGCCGGCCAGCTGCGGCCCGCTCTCGAGGCGGCGCTGGCGTCGGGCGACTTCGTGCTCGCGGGCGAGTCGAGCGGGCTCATTCACGACATCGTGCCGGCGGGAGAGCTCGTCGAGCGGATCGCCCGGCATGCCGAGGAGGTCCTTGAGGGGGCCTACGGTCCTCCGCGGACGTAGATCGTCTGGCCCGAGACGAAGCCGGCCTCTTCGCTGCAGAGAAAAGCGATCACGGAAGCGATGTCCTCCGGGCGCCCCACGCGCCGCAGCGGGGTCTGGGATGCCGCGCCCTGCTTGAACGCCTCGTAGTCGACGCCCATCCGCTCGGCCGTCGCGCGGGTCATCCGGGTGTCGACAAAACCAGGCGCCACCGCGTTGACGTTGACGTTGAACTGCCCGAGCTCGATCGCGAGCGTTCGGGCCATCCCCTGGAGCCCCGCTTTCGCAGTCGAGTAATTGGTCTGCCCTCGGTTGCCGAGTGCCGAGGTCGACGAGAGAAAGACCATTTTTCCGTACTTCTGCTCGACCATGTGCTTCTGCGCTGCGCGGGCGCAGAAGAAAGTACCTTTCAGGTGGGTGTCGATGACCGCGTCCCAGTCGTCGTCGGTCATCTTGAAGAGGAGGTTGTCGCGCGTGATGCCGGCGCAGGCGACCAGGACGTCCAGCTTGCCCAGCTCCTTCACGGTCCGGGCGACCATCGCTTCCACCTGCTCGCGGTCTGTGACGTCACAGGCGATCGCGAGGCCCTTGAGGGGGCGGGCCACCTCTTCTGCAGGCGCCACGTCCATGTCCGAGACCGCGACCCTGGCGCCTTCGGCGGAGAGCAGCCGGGCGGTGGCGGCGCCGATGCCGCGCCCTCCTCCGGTGATCAGAGCGACCCGACCGTCAAATCTCATCGTGTCTCCGTGTCGAATGCGGCGCCCCCGTCCTTCCTCGGGTCCGACGCGCCGTGCAGGTAGCCGTCCCTCTCCGCCACGATCACCTGCGGACGGGCGAAGTATGAATCGTAGTTGAGCGCGCGACGGTTGACCCTGTAGCCCATCGCCTCCAGGCCGTCGCAAACGACGCGAGGTACCCGCGCCTCCGCCTGCACGATGTCGCCCTGGAAGTCCACTCGCGGGGCGCTCACCGCCTCGACGGGCGACATCTGGTGGTCGATGACGTTGACCAGCACCTGCAGCACCGCCGTGACGATCTTGGTTCCGCCCGGCGCGCCAATACACGCGCGGAGCTTGCCGCGGTCGAAGACCAGCGTCGGGGTCATCATCGTCACCCGTGTCTTTCCAGGACGAATCGAGTTGGGCATGCCCGGTCGCGGGTCGAAGCAGTTCATGTAGTCGTTGTAGCCGAAGCCAAGCCCGGGTGTGACGACCCCGCTCGCGGAGCCGAGCGTGTGGGTCAGAGACACCGCCTCGCCCGAGTCGTCGACCACGCACACCTGCGTCGTCTCGGGCCGGTCGTGGGCCTGGACGCCGGCGGCGGCGACCTCCCTCGCCTTGGCGGCGTACTGCTTGTCCGCGAGCGCGCCGCTCGGGACCTCGACGAAGCGCGGGTCGGCGATGTGCAGCTCGCGGTCCGCCACCGCCCACGCCATCGCTTCCACGAGCAGGCGCGCCGCCTCGGTGCTCGGCCAGCCATGAGACCCGAGGTCGTAACCCTCGAGGAAGTTCAGCATCTGGAGCAGGGTGAGACCTCCGGCCGGCGGCCCCGCCGCCACGACCTGCAGCCCCCGGTAGGTGCCACGTATGGGCTCGGCCACGTTGACCTTGTAGCCCGCGAGGTCCTCCTTGGTGATGAACCCGTCGTGGGCGACGAAATCAGCCGCGATCTCTTCGGCGATCTCACCTCGATAGAAAGCGTCCGGACCATCGGCGGCCAGCCGTTCGAGGGTGAGGGCGTAGTCGGCCTGCACCATCCGCTCACCGATCGAGTACAGCTTGCCCTCGTGCGTGTAGATCGCTTTCGCCGCGGGGGTCGCCTGGATGCGCTGGACGTTCGGGACCACGTCCGGCCCGTAGTCCGTCGTCCAGTAGCCGTGCATGAAGCCGGTGACCGGGAATCCATCCCGCGCGATCGGGATGGCCGGTGCGATCGCCTGGTCCCACGAGATGGTGCCGAACTGGGACAGGGCAGCGTAAAGGCCCGCCACGGTCCCAGGCACGCCGACGGCCTGATAGCCGACGTCGTTGACCCAGCCCTCCAGGACATAGCCGTAGCGGTCAGCCGCCTCGCGGAGAAAGATTCCCTCCCACTGGTCTTCGCGCGTCCGGGAGCCCGCCGTCGCGTAGAACTCGAGCAGCGTGTCGCCGGTCTTGGGGCTGTGCACCAGCATCGCCCCGCAACCGCCGATTCCGCACATCTGCGGGTCGATCACCCCCTGCACGAACGCGCAGGTCACGGCCGCGTCGACGGCATTGCCCCCACGCCTCATGACCTCGAGGCCGACCTCGGCCGCCTGCGGCTGGGGACAGACGATGATCGCCACGCCGCTAACTTAGCCGTTCAGTGTTGGTGGTGCTCGTGATCGCCGTGCTGAGCGTGGTCGCGACCATGGGCGTCACCATGGCCTCCCCCGTGCCCAGGCTGGGCCATCATGCGCAGCATCTCGGGGCCGCCCGTGCGCACGAAACGGTAGAAAAGTACGGCGATCAGAGCGATGAAGCCGAGGTTCAGGAAGGTCGTGTAGTTCCAGCCCGGTGATGCCGTCAACGCCGAGACGTGGAAATGCGCAGGCGTCAGACCGAAAACGTTGAAGGCGACGCCGACGACGAACCCTGCGAGCGCCATGGCCACGTACGAGACGGCGAGCAAGTAGGTGCTCATCCGGCCACCGTAGTACTTCCGGTAGATGTTGATGATCGGCAGGATGATCAGGTCGGCGAAGATGAAGCTGACGACTCCGCCGAAGCTGATGCCGCCGTTCCAAAGCACGGCCGCGAGCGGCACATTGCCGACCGAGCATACGAAGCTGATCATCGAGAGCAGAGGTCCGACGAGCGGTCCCCAGAACGCGTTCACGGTCTGGTTGGAGGTGAAGAAGAAAGCGTGCCAGAAGCTGGTCGGGACCCAGGCGGCGAGCGCGCCGGCGACCAACAGGCCCACGACCAGGTCCACATAGATGCTGTAGGCGTCCATGAAGAAGTAGTGGCTGATCGCGGTGTAGGCATCCGCGCTGAACAGCCTCCGCACGAATGACCCCCCGGTGACCGACAGGTCCATCTCGCCATGCCCTTCCATCGTCGAGGCGACGATTCCCTTCTCCGCCTGCACCTTCGCCGCGGCGATCATGCGGTCACGAAGCGTGAGCTTGAAGAGGATCCACAGGATCGCCGCCATCAAGAGGCCGCCGGCAAATTCTGCGCCGACGAACTGCCAGCCCAGGAGGACGAGCAGCACCAGCCCCAGCTCGAACACCAGGTTGGTCGAAGCGAACTCGAAGATGATCGCGTTGACGAACGACGCGCCTTTGCGAAAGAGGCTGCGGGCGAGCGCGACGGCCGCGTAGGAACAGCTCGAGCTGGCCGCCCCGAAGGCACACGCAAACAGGAACCCTCGCGCGTCGGAGCGGCCAAGGACACGAGCGACTGCCTGTTTCGGCACGAGCGCCTGCACGATCGCGGAAAGCACGAAACCGAGTGCGAGGGGCCAGAGCACCTCCCAGAACATGTCGAACGCGGCAACCAGCGCGGATCCCACCGCCTGCAGCAGCGTCATCAACTGTTTCTTGATCTCATACTGGGTGGAAAGTCAAGACTCGCGATCGACGGCAAGACCGCCCTCGCGAACCCGTTTTACGGGGCAAAGTGGAACACAGGTCGGCCGGTGCCACGTGCGGGATCGCGCAGGTCTTCCACTGGGTCTGCGGGCTCAACGCGATCGCGGGCCAGCCCCGGCAAGGTGGGCTGATCCGCCAGGGGCTCTAACCGGGCAGCTCGATCGTGAACGTGCTCCCGGCTCCGGCCTCGGTCTGGACGCGGATCGTCCCACCGTGGCGCTCTACCACCCTCCTCGCGATCGCCAGGCCCAGGCCGCTGCCCGAGTCGCTGCGCTGAAACCTCTCGAACAGGCGAGGCAGGCGGTCCTCGTCGATTCCAGGTCCGGTGTCGATGACGGCGATCTGGGGGCCCGTGGAGCCCCTGTCGACTCGCAGCCTGACCGCGGCGCCGCGCGGGCTGACCCTCACCGCGTTATCGACCAGGTTGGCCACCGCTTCACGCAGAAGGTCCTTGTCGGCGCTGACGCGAGCCGGCGCCCTGACCTCGGTGACGAGCCCGACGCCCGAGGTGCCCGCCTGCGCTGCATAGGCTTGCACAATATCGGCCGTCAGCTCCGCCAGATCGACGAGCTCGCGGCGGAGTGGGACGTCTTCGTCCGCGTGGGCGAGCGCGCGCAGTCGGCCCAGCATCCCTTTCATCCGCTCGGCCTCGGCCACGCTGTCGGCTATGGCATCCGCGGCCACTCCCCCGCGGTTGGCGCGCCGGAGTATGGAAAGGTTGGTCATGATCGTCGCCAGCGGAGTCGCGACCTGGTGCGAGACGTCGGTCAGGAAGCGGCGCTGCGCTGCCAGCACCGCGGCGAGCTGCTCGTTGGCGTCGGCCTGGGCCTTGATCGCACGGTTCATCCGGTAGATCAGAGGGAGCACGATCAGAGGCAGCGGAGCGGCCGGCGGAGCCTCCACCGCCAGCAGTGACACGGTTACCGCGCACGCGGCCAGGGTCAACAAGGCAGGCCAGGTGGCAAAGAAGGCGCTCTTCAGCAACGCGGAGTAAGGGCGCCGGCTGTGCAGCGCCCCCGGCAGGACGGCCAGCGTAAGGTTGACCGCCACATAGACAAGGCCCGCGGCCGTGGCACGCAGGTCGTGCGCGACATCAAGGTCGTGGCCGATCGCGCCGACGATGGAAGCGAGCGCCGACGCGACCAGCACCGTGCCCGAGTTGATCGCGGTTTCAAACCAGGTTTGGCGAACCATGAGATTGGCTGCGACGACGCTGAGAGCGGCGACAGCCGGACCGATCCCGGGAGGCAGGAGCAAAGCAGCCACCAGGCAGGGCAGCGCGCCCAGATTGATCTTCTGCTCGGGGCCGATCTTGACCGGGAACCTCTCCGCGACCAGGACCGCGACGGCGCACGCCGGAATCAGTCCCCAACGCCAGGCTTCCGGCGTAGCAAAGCCGCCCTCGACCGCCGCGATCAACGCCAGGAGCAAGCCGCCGGCCGGGATGGCGAGGACAACCGCCTTCAGCGGCGCTGTCAGGCTCGCGAAAGCGGGCCTCATGTGTGCTTTCAGCTGATGGGCACGTCGAGGTAAAGAGTGACCACCACGCCGCCCTCGCCGCCGACCTCCGAGCTGAGCTGGTAGCGGTTTTCGGAAGACACCACGTGGGCCTGGGAGACGCCCGAAGGGATCCGGACATTGACGGTGACAAGCGTGCCGCCGTGCCCGTCAGGCGCGGCGCTCGCGCCATCCGTGACCTGGCCCAGGACGTATCGGTACATCGGAGGGAGGTAAACCATGTTGTTGACCATGATGTTGTGGCCACCAGGGGTCACCAGCTCGATCGGTGGGTCCGAAAGGCACCACGCGACGTTCGCCGAGGCGGTCGCTTGACCCGCCACGAGCATCAGACCCGCCGCCAACGTTCCGACCAACAACCTCTTCTTCATCTGCTCCACTCCCTACTCCGGATTGAACCGGTAACCGATGCCGCGGACTGTGTGGATCACGCGCGAACCGCCGCCCGCCCCGAGCTTCTGGCGGATCCTCGAGACGTGGACCTCGAGCGAGTTCGAGTCCGGGCCGGTCGCGACCGCCCAGACCGCCTCGGCGAGCTGCTCATAGGTGACCAGCTGCCCGCGACTGCGCATCAGCGCGGCCAGGATGCGGAACTCGATGCCGGTCAGGTTGAGCTGGCGCCCGGCGCGTGAAGCCAGGCCCTCGCTGAGGTCGACGGCAACGTCGCCCTCAACCAGTCGGGCGCCCCCCTTGCCCCGGTGGCGGCGGATCACAGCCTCGACCCGGGCCATCAGCTCCTCGAGGGCGAAGGGCTTGGCCACATAGTCGTCCGCGCCCGACTTGAGGCCCGCGATGCGGTCGCTGACAGACGAGCGGGCGCTGATGCCGACCAGGGCGGCGTCGGTCGCAGCGCGGAAAGCCTCGAACAGCTCCGGGCCATCGTTGTCCGGGAGCATCAGGTCGAGGAGGACCACGTCAGGGTTCCATTGCCGGACCAGCTCCAGCCCCCGGCCGGCCGAGTCGACGGCGCGGACGGTATAGCCTTCCTCTCCCAGCCCGGTGGCGACCGCCCGAGCCAGGCGCCGGTCGTCCTCCACGAGAGCGACTTTCCACTTGATGGTCATGCGGACGGAATTCTCCCACGGTAACCGCCGGTCAGCCTCGCCATCCGTAACTCGGACGCCGGGCGGCCCGTTTCTACCCAGCGTGGGCGCGAGGCTATGAGCTGGGCGCCGGTGCCGCTGCGCCGGCTGGCGCTGGCGGCGGCCGTCGTCGCCGCCGTCCTGAGCCCGAGCGTGATCACGCTGTGGGTCTCGACCCCCTCGACGTCCGACATCCAGCAAAGGGTCCAGGCGGCAGTGGCTACGCACGGAGCGACGGTCCTGGGCCCCAACGAGGTCCCCAGCCAGCTCTCCGAGGCGGTCATCGCCACGGAAGATGAACGCTTCTACTCCCACCATGGGGTCGACTCCATCGGCCTCGCCCGCGCGCTGCTGTACGACGTGGCCAACGGGTGCCTTTGCCAGGGCGGCTCGACCGTCACCGAGCAGCTGGTCAAGGACATCTACCTCAACGGGTCGGACCGAGGCTTCAACAAGATCGTCGACATGGCGCTTGCGCTGAAGGTGGAGCGAGTGATCGACAAGCGGCAGATCATGGCCGACTACCTGAGCGAGATCACCACCGGTTATGGCCGGTTCGGGGTCAGCCAGGCCGCCTGTGCCTATTTCAAGGCGCCAGTGGGCAGCTTGACCCTAGGCCAGTACGCCCTGCTCGCGGGCGTCACGCAGGCACCGTCGATCTACGACCCCACGATCAACCCGGACGCGGCCATGGCTCGGCGCAGCCAGGTGCTGGCGGCGATGGTCACCGACCATTACATCAGCGCGGCACAGGCCTCCGAAGCCGACCAGGAGCCGGTGCTGGACCTCGGACCGGGCCGCCCCGGCTGCGCCTGACCCTAGTTCAGCCAGGCCATCGGGGACGTCGCGTCGAATCCGTCGTTGGTGGTCACCTCGATCGGCTTGATCACAGGCGCCGGCGGCGTGACGATGGGCGACGGGGAGGGCAGCGGGCCGTTGTGCGGGCCGCCTGGCGTCGGGGTCGGAACCGGCACCGGGCTCGGCGCGGGCGGCGCGTAGGCGCCCTTGGGCAGCCACCACAGCTGGAACGGGCCATCCGCTTCGGCCGGCGCGAGGTAAGCGATCCCGGAGCCGTCCGGCGCCCAGGTCGGCTGGGCCACCAGTTGGTCGGTGATCACGGTCTGGCGAGGACCCAGCGTCGATCCGTTCCACGACGCGATGGTCAGGTAAGAGACCTGCTTCACGTAGGTGCAGACCATGGCGATCTGCGTGCCGTCCGGAGACAGCGACGGGTTGCGGCAGTCCTCGGATTGAGCGGTCAGCGCGCGGCCCACGGTGTTCGGGCGGTTCGCAAACCAGAGCTGGCCGGTGGGGCGGCCCTGGTCGTCGTAGTTGTACTGGGTGTAGATGATCCCGCCTGAAACCGGGATCGGCTGCACGTTGCCGCCCGGCACCAGGCCAGTGGTGGTCCAGGCCCGAGCCTTGGGCATCCCACCGTTGACCGGCATCGCCCAGATGTCGAACGTGATGAGCAGGAGACCCGAGGACTTGCCACCGTCGTAGGTCATCCACAGCGTGCCGCCGTCGGGACTCAGCCGGGGGTAGAACGACCAGTGATTGGAGCTGGGATCCCTCATCCCGAGCCGTGCCGCATTGCTGGTCAGCTGCCGGGTGGGCTTGCCGTACCGGTTGAGCTCGTAGACGTCGGAGAAATATCCACCGTTTTTGACGGCGAGCAGGCTGCCGCCGTCCGGTGTCGCTGTGGGCTGGCTCCACCCGGCCTCCGGCGTCAGCTGATGGAACCGGCCCGTGCTGAAACTGTAGAGGGCGCCTGACTGGGCCAGGTAGAGGGTGCCCGGCAGGACGAGCGCCCGCGCCCGCGGCGTGGCGGCGGTTGGCTTGGACGGCGGCGCCGCCACCTTGGATTGCCGGCCGTCGAGCACCAGGTAGCTGGTGACCCCGGCGAACAGCATCACTATCGAAAGCCCGAGCGCCAGCAGGACCCTCGAGATCACGGGAAGTACGTGTGGACCAGCGGCAGGATCAGGCTCCAGTTGGCGATCACGCTCG
>JBAUTF010000064.1:0-2231 GCA_049582065.1 Candidatus Dormiibacterota bacterium
CTGGTGTTCTCCATCAGCACGATCATCACGTGGGGCGGAGTGGCGGCTGCGCGGGCACCCAGCGAGAGGGAGATGTTCGACCAGGCGACCAGGACCGCGACTCCGACGACCATCAGTGCGCGGCTCAGGTCAGCTTGGTGGCCACGCCTCGTGTACCGACTCAAAACTGCCTCCCCATGAGGCGTCTTGGTCCGATGTCAGCTGCCCCATTACTCGACGGTGACGCTCTTGGCCAGGTTCCTCGGCTGGTCGACATCTCGGCCGAGCTCGACCGCGACATGGTACGCGAAGAGCTGCATCACGACGGTGCTCAGGATGGCCGACGCCGCTTCGTCTCCGGCCGGGATCTCAAACAGGTCGGTGGCCACTGAATCGAGCCGGTGGTCGCCTTCGGTGACCAGCGCCAGCACGGGAGCACCGCGAGCGGCGACCTCGTGCACGTTACTCGCCATCTTCTCCCTTGTGGCGCTGTCGGTGCAGATGGCAACGACGGGGAAGTTCTCGTCCAGAAGCGCGATCGGGCCGTGCTTGAGGGCGCCTGCGGTCGTGCCTTCAGCGTGCACGTACGACACCTCTTTCAGCTTGAGCGCGGCCTCGAGTGCGATCGGGTAGTTGATTCCGCGGCCGACGAACAGGAAGTTGCGGTACTGGGCGTACCGCTTCGCCAGCCTCGCAACCTCGTTCTCTCGATCGAGAATCGACCGCACAGCGGCAGGAAGATCGCGTAATGCCTTGGCCAGCTCCTGCCGGCGCTCGAGCGGCATCTTCCCCTGTGCGCTGGCGAGGCGAGCGCTGAGCAGGTAAAGAGTTACGAGATGGCTCACGAAAGTCTTCGATGACGCGACTCCGATCTCGGGCCCGGCGTTCAGGTAGATCGCGGCGTCGCTGTCGCGGGCAGCGGTGCTGGAGACAACATTGCAGATTGCGATCGTGTTTGAGCCTCGAGCCTTCGCCTGGCGCAGACCGACGATCGTGTCGGCCGTCTCACCGGATTGAGTCAGGACGACAGTCAACGTCTCCGGGCCCACTATCGGCCGTCGGTACCGGAACTCCGATGCGTCTTCGGCTCTGGCCGGAATCCCCACCCAGTCTTCGATGAGGTGTTCGCCGATCATCGCCGCGTGCATCGAGGTTCCCATCCCGAGCAGCAGCACGTCTCGGTAGCGGCGGAAATCACTCTCCGTCAAGGCGCAGTCGTGGAAGCGGACCTTTCCATCGGCGCTCAGTCGCCCCCGCAAAGCGCTGGACACGGCCTCTGGGGCCTCGTGGATCTCCTTGAGCATGAAGTGGCTGTAGCCGCCCTTCTGGGCCTGGCTGACGTCCCAATCGACATGGATGACCTTGGGCGCCACAGGGATTCCTTCCAGGGTCGACACTTGCGGTCCCAGCGGCGTCACGGCCGCTATCTCGCCCTCGCCCAGCACAAGCACCTTCCTGGTATAGGGGATCACAGCGGTGATGTCGGAAGCGATGAAGAACTCGTCTCCATTGATCCCGATCACAAGAGGCGCGTTGAGTCGCGCACCGACCAGGAGGTCAGGCTCGTCGAGGGAGAAGATCGCGAGCGCGTATGCGCCGGTGATCCGCCGCAGAGCAAAGCGCACGGCGGCGACCAGATCGCCTCGGTAAGCGTCCTCGATCAGATGTGGGACGACTTCGGTGTCGGTTTCGGAAACGAACCTGTGCCCTCGCGCCTCGAGCTCGCCTTTGAGCTCGACGAAGTTCTCGATGATCCCGTTGTGCACCACCACGATTCGGCCAGTGCAGTCGGTGTGGGGGTGGGCGTTGACAACGCTGGGCTTGCCGTGCGTCGCCCACCTGGTGTGGCCGATGCCGAGGCGGCCTTTAGGCATGCCGTCCTTGAGGCTCTCGACCAGCACACCCACTTTGCTCGCGCTCTTGGTCGTGCTGGTGAGGCCGGCGCTGCGATCAAGGACCGCGATTCCGGCGGAGTCGTAGCCGCGGTACTCGAGGCATTTGAGGCCGTCGATCAGGACGGGAGTCGCCTCCCGATTACCCAGGTATCCGATGATTCCGCACATCGTCTATCTTGACCCTGCCCGTCAGGCGGCCTTGAGGATCTTGGCCATCGCTACGCGCTGCTCTTGAGCTCGCCGACCAGGCGTCCGGGGCGCCTTGAGCGAATCACCAGTTTCCGGAAAATGCGGGACATAACGTGCTTCGCGGTCTCCGCCATCAACATCAAAGTCGAGGCCAGCGTTGCATTGGCC
>JBAUTF010000065.1:0-9419 GCA_049582065.1 Candidatus Dormiibacterota bacterium
CCCCCGTCCCAGTGCCACAGGCGCCTCGGCCCGCGGCCCGGCCGCTCGCCAGGCCAGTGGTCCAGTACGCCGCCCCAGCGCCAGTGCCGGACGAGCCGGCTCCTCTGTGGCGGCAGCAGACCGAAACCGGGCTGAACAAGTACCTCTACATCGTCGCGGGCGTCATCGCGGTGGTCGTGCTGGCCGTCGTGATCAACTCGTTCGGGCCGTTCACGCTGCCATGGATGCAGAGCACTTCATCCGGCCCCACGGTCGCTGCGGGGCCTCCGCCGCTGGCCACCCGGTCCGGCTACGCGCAGGCGGAGCGCTTCATCACCGGCTTTCTCACACCGTCCATGGACGACATGAACCAGAGAATCGCCACCACTCACGAGACCTGCGTCGGACCGGTTACGGTCAGCTGCCAGGACGCCATCACCGAGACCGACAACCAGGCCCAGGCGCTGCTGGCGATCGTCGACCACGCCACCGTGCCGTCCTGCATCGCGACGCCGGTGTCCAGGTTCCGGGCTGACGTCTCGACGGTGCACGGCGACCTTCAGGCCACCATGAAGAGCTTCGCCGCCAACAACACCTCCCAGACAGACGCTTATCTGGGGCGCTACGCGGGTGCGGTGCCGGCCGTGCCGGCGGATTTCGCTGCGATCTCCGCCGCCAAAGCGACATGTGACACCGCGTTGGTAGGTCCGTAAAGCCCGCTCCGACTCGCTGGGTACCCTTGAGCGCGTGGAGGCGAGGCCCCCGTCCTCTATGCCGTTTTCCATAGCGATACCGTCGGCCAGATCATGACCGGTGCCGCCCTGATCCTCGTCGTGGTCGTCGGCAGGCTCTTGCTGTCGAGCCTTAGGGCACAGGCCGGGGACGGCGCCTTCGCGCAGGCGTCTTCTTGATCATCAGGTCGGCGCCGATCTCCGCCTGGGTGTCCTCCGCGTTGACCGCGATCTGGTCTGCAAGGGAAGGGAGGTCGCCGACCCCGACCGGCCCCGGAGTGTCGGCGATCTGCAGGCCATCCTTGCCTTGCGAAGACACGTAGAGCGCGCCCAGGAAGATGTTGCCGATCACCGCGACCGGTATTGCGAGGAGTGCGCCGAGGATGCCGCCCAGCTCTGCCCCGATCAGAAGCGCGCCCATCGCGGCGAGCGGGTGGATCCGCGTCACCTTGCCGCTGATTCTCGGACCCAGGATGTAAGCCTCGATGGCGTGGCCCACGAGACTGACCGCGGTCGCCTCGATCGCGAGCTGCAAGCTCTGCGTCGCGGCCACTGCGATCGCGAGCAAGAATCCGATCGGCGCGCCGACGAGCGGAAGCATCTCCAGAAAGAACACGGCCACTCCTAGCGCGGCGGCGTAGTGGACGCCCAGCAGGGTCAGCGTGATCCCGGTGTAGAGGCCCATCAGCAGCGACATCAGGAGCTGCGCTCGGACGTAGGCGGCCACAGCCGCGCCGACAGCGAGCATCGTGAAATCGAAGATCCGTTCCTGGGCGGGAAACAGTTTGCGGGCGGTGGCCACAAGCTCGCGGCCCTGGCTGGTCAGGTAGATGGACACGACGATCACGAGCAATGTGTTCACGAACGGGCTGACGATCCCTCCGATGCTCGTCAGGCTGGCGGGTGAAATGTCCCCGCCCAGCGAAGCTCCCCCGCGGGGAACCTTGTACGAGAGGTTGAAGCCGAAGGCCCGCAGGCTTGATTGCGCCGTATCCAGCGCCCGCTGGGCGGCGTCCTCGATCGCGGGCACCTGCTGGCCGAGCTTGGATGCGTCGGCGACAACCGTCGGAGCCAGCAGCGCGGCCGCAAGCCCGATCACGATCAGGATGGCGCCGTATAGAACCAGGACGGCGACTCCGCGATGCCCGCGCAGCAGAGGAATTCCCTGCACCCGGTCGACGATCGGTGTCACGAGCATCGCAACGACCGCGGCGAACATGAAGATCAGGCCGATATTCGTCAGCTGCAGGACGAGCGTCGAAGCCTGACGGTAGAGCTCGACGATCGCCAGCGCGATGAGAAGGTAGATGAGGATTCGAAGCGGACGCCCGAGCTTCGCGATGCTCAGCGCTCCTCGGGTGGTGACCGCCGCCTCGGAAGTGTTTGCCATCAGGAATTCAGGGGTGCTCCGTCAGCGCAAAACCTCGAGGCTGCATGGTCGGACGCCCAAAAGAATAAAAGCCATAACAAGAGTCTGAGCGCTCTGTTTGAATCAGGCCGCGAGGTCGGTCAGCGTCACCTCGATCAACGGGCTGTATCGGACCATCTCCTCAAGGTCGTCGCGCTTCCAGGCTCGCGCCACGGCCGGCAAGACCGCCCTTCGCTCGCTCTCATCATTGATGACCCGCGCCGTCGCGTCGAGGTCGGCCTTCGGATCGCCCTTCAGGTGGAAAATGAAGCGCGGATTGGCTTCGAGGTTCCTGAGCCAGGCGCGCTGAGCGGGTCTCGGGATGCCGCTGACATAGATCTTCCCGTCGATGTTGTGAAAGACGATCTCTATTCTGCGGGGTTTGCCCGATTGACGACCGATCGTCGTGACGTCGATCACCTTGCCGCGCGAGACGGCGGTCCGGATCTTTTCGAGATCGCTTGATTTCTTCTTCATTCACTGACTACAACTCGGGTTTCGGCTTCGTTAATCCTCTGAGACAGGTCGCACGGCCGGTCGATCCAAGGCCGAAAGGCTCTCGTCGGCCTGGCTTCGGGAACGCACGCTTCCCAGAGAACGCTCTTGGAAAGGAAGGCATGATGTCAATTGCGGTCGCGGCGACAGTCGCTCAACTGATCAAGCCGGCGGTGGGCCGGCCGGAGATGGTGGACGTGCCCGAGTTCAACTTCCTGATGGTCGATGGCCGCGGCGCCCCGGACACCTCCACCGACTTCCAGGACGCGATCGGCGCCCTCTACCCGCTCGCGTACGGCGCCAAGTTCGCCCTCAAGAAGTCCGGGGTGGAGTTCCGGGTCATGCCGCTCGAGGCTCTGTGGTGGACGAGCAGCACGGGCGCTTTCGTCCCCGAACAACGAGGCAGGTGGCGGTGGACCGCGATGATCATGCTGCCTGACACGGTGACGCCCGAGGTCATCGAGAAGGTCCGCACCGACGCGATGCGCAAGAAGCCTAACCCGACCCTCGCTAAGGTTGAGTTCAAGGCCTTTCATGAAGGACTGTGCGCCCAGGTCATGCACGTCGGTCCTTACAGCGCGGAGAAACCGACTATCGAAAAGCTCCACGCGTTCATCGCAGCCGAGGGTTACAGGATTGCGGGCAAGCACCACGAGATCTACCTCGGCGATCCGCGGCGCGCGGCGCCCGACAAGTTGCGGACGATAGTCCGCCAGCCGATCAGCCGGAGATAGGGACGCTCTAAGCGGAGCTTGGCGCCGGCGGCGCACCGCGGGCAACGCTCGGCTGCTGGTCCATCAAGCGCAGAAAGGACAGCGAAGTCGCGAAAGCGAGGATGAGGCCGCCCGCGATGTCCGCGACGTAATGCTGGCGGACCATCACCGTGGACATGGCGATCAACGCCGCCCACAGGATGAGGGGCCAGGTGAACCTGCGGCTGAAGCGCCACCAGTGGATGGCGATGATCGTCGATGTCGAGACGTGCAGGCTCGGGAAGTCGTTGAACGGGTGGTCACCCGCGTACACGCCGCGCACCATCTTCGTGAAGACGTCGCTTCCCGTGAGCACCGGGCGGTCGACATACGTCTGCAGGAACGCGAAGAAGACATAGCTGACCAGAAACGTGACGATCATGCTCAACACGGCTGACTGGAACACGCGTGCCCGGAAGAGCAAGAAGATCACGAGCGATGCATAGATGAAAGGTTGGAGAGACACGTAGGGCACGACGAACAGCGGCACCACCGGCAGGGCCTGGTCGATGGGGCTGCGCAGGAACAGTCGATACGGGCCGTGGTTGAGGTAGTCGTAGCCGAGGCTTGCGACGTAGTCGGCGACCCCCAGCGCGACGCAGAAGGCCGCGCCCCTCCAGCCGATAAAGAGCACTCCCCGCCTCAGCTCCGTTCGAAGGCGCGACAGGACGCTGCTCATGGCGGCCCACTGTAACCGGTGGGCTGCAGGCCGCAAGCGCTGGGACCGTTCTCTGGGTTGAGTCCTAAGAGCCGCGTCCTGGGTTGTCCACGGTGGCGGTGACTATCGCCGCGTTCTCCTGCTGGCCGGTAAGGCCCCCGATGGTGCAAGTCACCGTTGTTGTCGCGTTGTAACCGACATCCGGCTGGACCGGCACGCTGCACGAGCCGATCGCCTGCTGCGTGGCTGCATTGGTCATGGTGAAGGTGATGGTCGACGGCGCGATGGCTCCGTTCATCCCGCCCAGGTTCTTCAGCAGCGCCGAGACCGTGCAGGGCGAGCCGCATCCAGACGCATCGACGGAGACCACCGTGTAGACCGGAGGCAATGTCGACAGGTCCGAGAAGTCGATCACGTCGGCGGGCGCGACGATGTGAAAGGCGCGGTCGTAGTTGGTGTACCTGAGGTCCCCATCCCCGACCTGGTCGATCGTCACGCCCTTTCTCATGTGCACCCGGAGCAGCTGATATGGCGGCGCGGACGCGATGAACACTTCGGCGCGCGCGCCGGCCAGGTCCACGGCGTCGATCCCGCCCACCGACGCGTGGTCGGTGCGGGAGGTCACGGCGGAACCGAGGAAAGTCGCCCTGAACGTCGCGCCGTCGGTGAGGTCCGCCAGGCGCGGCACGAATCCGGCCGATCCCTTCCACCAGGAATTCCCAGCAGCTTTGACGAGGTTGGTCGACAGCGGGTCAGTGCCCATGTGCTTGGCCAGGAACGACTCTCCGCGGAAGTAGGCGTTGCTGCCCAGAATGATGGCCTCGACCGTCTGGCTCCCGCCGCTCACGACCACGTGCTCGGTGAGCGGACGGGTGACCTGCAAGTCGATCGTCCATCGAGTCGACGAGTCGGTGTAGGCGCCGGTGATCTCGAAGCTGGTGGCCGTGCTCAGTGCCTGAGCCGCGCCGTTCTCGAGGGCCCGCGTCGCCGGCAGATCCAACCCGAACGCCGGGTCGCAAGCCGCCAAGAAGAAGAGTGCGGCGGTCACGGCGGCCGAGGAGGAGCGACGTGTAAACCAGTGAAGGGGCGCCACGGCGATCACTGCCTGTAACGGCTCGAATACGATGTCCGTTACCCGACCATGGCGAGCACGGACGCGGCGCGGGCGCAGGGGCTCCGCGCGCCAAACGCCGGGGCGCACCAGCGCCGAACGGTGCGCATCCGCGGCCGAGACTACCCCGTCATCCTGCCCAGCCTCCGCGATCCCCGGCTTCACGTCGCGGCGGTCATCCTCACGCTCCAGGTCCTGGGCCAGACCGTGCTCGATTTCAGGCTGTCGGTAGCGCAGATCCTTGTCTGCCTGGCTGCGGGCGCCCTGATCGAGTCCGGTGTCAGCTTCGTCAAGGACAAAACGATCATGTGGCCGGCGAGCGGGCTGCTGACCGGCAACAGCACGGCCTTCATCCTGCGTGTTCCCGGCACCTATCACGGACAGTGGTGGAGCCTGCACGGGATCTGGATCTTCGTGGGCGTGGTCACGGTCTCGATGGCCTCCAAGTACCTGGTCCGCTGGCGGGGCCGGCACATCTTCAACCCGTCCAACCTGGGGCTCGTGCTCGCGTTTGTCGTGTTGGGACCGCGGTACACCGAGCCGCAGGACCTGTGGTGGATCCCGATGGGCCCATGGCTCGTCGTCACGTACGCGGTCATCATCGTCGGAGGCGTTCTCATCGCGTGGGAGCTCAAGCTGATCGGTCTCGAGCTGGGGTTCATGGCCGGGTTCGCGGTCTTCGTCGCCATGGCCCTGGCGCCGGTGCCCGACCACTGCATGGTGGCGAGCTGGCATGCCACCCCGATGTGCGGCCGGGAGCTGTGGCAGGTCCTGGTCACCTCGCCGGAGGTGCTGATCTTCGCCCTTTTCATGGTCCCCGATCCAAGGACGGTGCCGGACAACCCCCTGGCCAGGGTCGTCTTTGGCGTGCTGGTTGCTCTCATCGCGGTGCTGCTCATCGGACCGACCACCCTCGAGTTCTGGACCAAGACCGCGATTCTCGCGAGCCTGGTCGTGGCCTGCGCGTTGCGCTTCGCGCTCGTCATTTTGATCGCGCCTCTGGAGGATGCAGGCGGCCCGCTGGGCGCTGTGCGCAGGATGGGCTGGGCAGCGCCCGGTGTGTTCGGCGTCGCCGTCCTGCTGGTCACCGCCGTCCCGGTTTCGGCCGAGCTTTCCACGCACGGGCCCGAGCCGGCGCCCGAGCTGCCCGACGGGTCGAGCCCGGTCCTCACGCTGAAAGTCGGTCCCGGTCCTGACGTGGCCGGCTGGATCATCACCAATGCCGGGGCCGCGCTGCCGCCTTCCGGGAACACCGCTTCCGCATCAGGCAGCGCGCGCGTGTGGGTGCTGCCTGCGATACCGCCGGTCGGACTTCCGGACAACGTGGTCGCATTCGACCCCTCGACCACACAGCAAGTCGCCAACCAGATGGCGCATGACGCCGTGCTCGACCTGATCATCGAATCAGAGGCGCGCCGCGCCCACGACCTGACCCTGGCGCAGACCGGCGCCGCCTCCGACGGGCTCACCGAGTTCACCGACGTCATCAACCAGGATGTCGCCGCCGGCAAGATCGTCCAGAAGACCTACAGCTTCGACCGCGTCAGCCTCACGCTCTTCCTGCCGAAGTTCAGCACCCAGGCGCGACGGCTGATCGGGGTCACGCTCCACGGGACGGCGACGCTGGCGACTATGGACGCAACCGGCAAGGTGCTCTCGCAGGCCAGCTCGACATATGCCAAGAGCTGGGGCCTGGCTCCGTCAGACAGCGGGCACGAGGTGATTGCGACGGACTACACCGACCTCACGCCAGCCTAGACCTCGTCGCGGTCGCTCTCGCCGCGCTGCTGGTCGCGCCGCCCCCCCTGTGACCGGGCCGTTTTGGCCGCGAATATGATTGGCTCGATGGCGGCGGCTTCTTCGAGCTTTGCGGTGCTCGGACCGGGAGGGGTGGGCGGGTTGGTGGCGGCGCTGCTGGCGCGCGCAGGCAACTCCGTGTTGGTGATCGCCGGCGAACAGACGTCTCGCGCGATCGCCGATCGGGGAATCCGGCTCGAGAGCAAGCGTTTCGGCGATTTCAGCGTTTCGGTACGAACCGCAACCCGCCTGGCGGAACCGGTGGACGCATGCTTCATCACGGTCAAGTCCACCCAGCTGCGTGAAGCTCTGGCGCGCGTGCCCGCGACAGCCCTCGGCCAGGGTTTGGTGATCCCCTTTCTCAACGGGATCGACCACGTCGAGCTCCTGCGGTCCATCTACCCTTCGTCGAGCGTGGTGGCCGCGACCATCCGGGTGGAGGCCGCGAAGGTCGAGCCCGGTGTGATCCGCCAGATGAGCCCGTTTGCCAGCGTCGAGCTGGCGGCGTCGGCCGGCAACCGAGACCGTGTCGACACCGTCGCCGCTCAGCTGAAGGCGACGGGTTTGGAAGTGCGCGTGCGCGATGACGAAACGCCCATGCTCTGGGACAAGCTCGTGATGCTGGCGCCGCTCGCGCTGCTGACCACGCACGAGCGGGGCAACGCGGGGGTGGTTCGCACGCGACGCCGCGAGGATGCTATCGCTGTGATCAAGGAGGTGGCCGCCGTCGCCCGGGCCGAGGGAGGCACAGTCGACGCGGAGAGCGTGATTCGCATGCTCGACTCGGCCCCGGAATCGATGGAGTCGTCGATGCAGCGCGACCAGGCGGGCGGCCGCCCGCTCGAGGTGGACGCGATCGGCGGAGCGGTCGTGAGGCATGCTGAGCAAAGAGGCATCCCGGTGCCGGTGACCCGCCGGCTGGTCGAAGAGCTCGAAGCCAGGGGCAATCGACCGGCCGGGTAGAGAATCGAGAGAATGACGAAAACCAGGCGGGTCGCGGTGGTCCAGGCGGCTCCGGTCGTCTTCGACCGCTCCGCCACGCTGGCCAGGGTCCACAAGCTTGCGGGCGAGGCTGCTGCGGGGGGAGCCGGCCTCGTGCTGTTTCCCGAGGCTTTCGTTTCCGGTTATCCGCGCGGCATCTCCTTCGGCACGGTGATCGGACAGCGCACGCGAGAGGGCCGCGATCATTTCCGCCGGTACTGGGAGAGCTCGGTGGACGTGCCCGGCCCCGCGGTGGACGAGCTGGCGGCCCTCGCGTCAGCGCTTGCGATCCACCTCGTGATCGGGGTCATCGAGCGCGGCGGAGGCACGCTGTACTGCACCGCGCTGTTCTTCTCGCCGGAGGGCTATCTGGGCAAGCACCGCAAGGTCATGCCGACCGCGGCCGAGCGGCTGGTGTGGGGCTTTGGCGACGGGTCCACCCTCCCGGTGTTCGATACCCCCTTCGGGAGGTTGGGCGCGGTCATCTGTTGGGAGAACTACATGCCGTTGCTGCGGATGGCCATGTACTCCAAGGGCATCCAGATTTACTGCATCCCAACCGCGGACGGGCGCGAGACATGGCTCTCGACGGTTCGACACATCGCGATGGAGGGCCGCTGCTTCGTGCTCTCGGCAAACCAGTTCACGCGGCTTGCCGATTTCCCGTCCGACATCAAGAACGAGCTCGCGTCCCGGCCGGACGACGTCGTCTGCCAGGGTGGAAGCTGCATCGTCGGACCGATGGGCGACGTGCTCGCCGGCCCCGATTTCAAGGGAGAGACGATTCTTTACGCGGACCTCGACCTGGACGAAATGGCCCGCGGGAAGTACGACTTCGACGTGACCGGTCATTACGCCCGGCCGGACCTGTTTCACCTCGAGGTCAACGAGGCAGCCCAGGAGCCGGTCGCGTCGACGGATTCCTAGCGGAAGCTGTTCGATTTTGTGCCCATTTCACTCCGGCACTGCTGAACTCGAAGGTCAGCGGCCGGATTCCTGCTCGGGGCCGCTTGGCCATTTCAGGGTGAGAGCGTCCAGGAGGTCGAGGTCCCCGGGTGAGTGGCCGCATTCCGTGAGGTAGCGGGCGAGCTCGCTGCGGTGCTGGGTCCCGTGGTTCACGACGTGGGCAAGGATCAGCCAGCGCGGCACCGCGAAGTCTTCGTTCAAGGTCAGGGACTCGGATAGGGCGGTTTCATTTAGAGACTCCACGTAGCTCCGCAACCGCAGGTCCTCTTCGAGGCAGAAGGCATGGATGGCGGGCAGGTCGTCGAGCACGAACCCGTGGTCCCACACATACGTGTCCCCAACCTTGTGCCCGATGCAGAACTCCCGCCAGCTCCAGTCGACGTCGACGAGGTGCCGGAGAGTCTGAAAGGCGCCGCCGTGGTCCAGCTTCCCCGTCGCACGGAACTCGTCTTCCGACAAGCCGGCCGCCACCGTCAGGATCCGGTCGTTCGCCCAGGCGTGGTATCGAACGAACGCGAGCAGGGTTTCAGTATTCATGGCA
>JBAUTF010000066.1:0-27042 GCA_049582065.1 Candidatus Dormiibacterota bacterium
CGCCACCTCGTACGACTGCCTCCACCAGGAACCGCCCAAGATCCATGGCCCCACCTCCAGTGGGAGTCCACTATGTCTTGAGACACCTGCCGGTCGCCGGTCGCTTATGTCTTGAACTCAGACACCACCGTCGGCTCCAAGGTGAGCTCCGCCTTGAAGGCGGATAGCTCAGGCGGCAGGCACGAGGCCGTCGCCGGCCGGCGAGCCGGCCTTTCTGGTCGGGGCCGGCCAGATGAGGGAGATGAGAAAGACCGCCTCGGCGATCAGGATTGGCACCGCCAGGACCAGCAGCGCCACCTCGAGCAGCGCGTACCCGACGACGAGCAAGCCGACCTGCCACGGCGATGGCTCGGCTCGGAGCACCAGCCAGCCCGCCACGACCAGCATGGCGAAGTCCTGAAGACCGACGTAGGGGGTGAAGAGCAGCGAGGCCGTGATCCCAGCGGCGATCGGAACCTCAACCCCAGAATGCCGGTGGTTCCACGCAGCGACCATTGCGGCGGCCACGACGACCGCCTGGACCGCGTAGATCTGAGGGCCCAGCCCCAGCGGGCCGGCGACCGCGTAGCGCCGCGTCAGCTCCCATTGCGAGGCGAGCGCGAGCACGTCCAGGTAGCGATGGATCCCGTCGACGCCGAGCATGGCAACCGCTCCCAGCGCCATGGCGCCGACCGCGGCGAACCAGGCGGCAAAGACGCGCGTATGGCCTGATACGAGCAGGCACAGCGGCGCCAGCAGCGCGACCTGCGGCTTGATCACGCTGATGCTGAGGACCAGTCCCGCGAGCACCGGGCGGTCGCGCTGGGTCAGCCACCAGCACCCGGCCACGGCCGCCGCCACCAGGGCCACCGGCTGCCCCACCATCAACCCGAATCCCACGGGGAAAAGGCCCAGCCACAGGGCCAGATGGGTGGCGCGCGCGAGGCGGCCACCCGGCGCGAGGAGATACCAGGTCAAAAGGGCCGCCGCCACGAGGAGCGCCGACCAGATCACGATCGCAACGCCGAAGGGCAGCAGCGTCAATGGCGTGGCCAGCCACACCAGCGGCGGCGGATTCAGGAACGGAGACCAGTAGAAGCCGTGGCCCAGGCCTTCGACCATCGCCTTCTGGGCGGGCAGGTCGTACAGGTGGCTGAAGCCGCGGTCCAGCGCCGTCAGCGCAGCGCCGTAGATGAGGCGGAAGTCGTTGCGCACCTCGTAGCCCGGGATGTAGGTGACGATCGCGGCGTAGAGGTCGAACGCCGCCAGGAGGGCGCCGCCCCAGATCCCGGCGACCGCCCACAAACGGGTTCGCTCACGCAGGAAGGCCATCACCGCAGGCAAAAATAAGGGCTCTGGCGGCGGCCAGCGCCCTTTAAGCCTTCTTGGTCAGTTCACTTCCCGGTAGTCGGCATCGACGACGTCCTCTTCCTTCTTCGGCTCTGCCGCTTCGGGAGCACCGTCGGGAGAGGCGCCGGCCGCCGGCGCGCCTGCCTGCTGGTAGATGTGCTGGCCGATCTTCTGCAGCGACTCGTTGAACTCGTCCATCTCACGGCGCAGCGCCTGCGTGTCCGAGCCCTTGGCGACGCTCTTCAGCGACTCGAGCTTGGCGCTCACCTCGGTCTTGACGTCCGCGGGGATCTTGTCCGCGTTGTCCTTCATGACCTTCTCGGCCTGGTGGATCATGTGGTCCGCCTGGTTGCGGAGCTCCACCTCTTCGCGCTTGGCGCGGTCCTCAGAGGAGTGCGCCTCGGCCTCTTTGACCATGCGCTCGACCTCTTCCTTGCCGAGCGTTGAAGAAGCCGTGATGGTGACCGACTGCTCGCGGCCGGTGCCCTTGTCCTGCGCCTTGACGTTGAGGATGCCGTTGGCGTCGAGGTCGAATGTGACCTCGATCTGCGGCATGCCGCGCGGCGCGGGCGGAATCCCGTCCAGGTGGAAGCGGCCGAGCGTGCGGTTGTCGCGCGCCATCTCGCGCTCGCCCTGCAGCACATGGACCTCAACCGAGGTCTGGCTGTCCGCGGCGGTCGAGAACACCTGCGAGCGAGATGTCGGGATGGTCGTGTTGCGCTCGATGAGCTTGGTCATGACTCCGCCCAGCGTCTCGACGCCGAGCGAAAGCGGGGTCACGTCGAGCAGAAGGATGTCCTTGACTTCGCCCTTCAGCACGCCGGCCTGGATTGCAGCGCCGACGGCGACGACCTCGTCTGGGTTGACGCCCTTGTGGGCCTCCTTGCCGCCGAGCAGGTCTTTGACCAGCTGCTGGATGACGGGCATGCGGGTCGAGCCGCCGACCAGCACGACCTCGTCGATCTGCTGCGGGGTCAGGCTCGCGTCCTTCAAGGCCGACAGGAACGGCTGCCGGCAGCGGTCGGTCAGGTCCCCGGTCAGCGACTCGAACTTGGCTCGGGTCAAAGTCACCTCGAGGTGCTTGGGGCCCGTCTGGTCCGCGGTGATGAACGGCAGGTTGACGCTGGTCTCGAGCCGGCTCGAGAGCTCGATCTTCGCCCGCTCGGCCGCCTCGGTGAGACGCTGCAGGGCCTGGCGGTCGGTCTTGAGGTCGATGCCGTTGGACTTCTTGAACTCGTCGGCTAGCCAGTCCACGATCCGGCGGTCGTAGTCGTCACCGCCCAGGTGAGTGTCGCCGTTGGTCGACTTGACCTCGAACACACCGTCGCCAACGTCGAGCACGGACACGTCGAAGGTGCCGCCGCCGAGGTCGAAGACCAGGATCGTCTCGTTCGCCTTCTTGTCGAGTCCGTAGGCCAGCGAGGCTGCGGTGGGCTCGTTGATGATCCGCAGCACGTTGAGGCCGGCGATCTGGCCGGCGTTCTTGGTGGCCTGGCGCTGCGAATCGTTGAAGTAAGCGGGAACGGTGATGACCGCATCGGTCACCTTCTCGCCCAGGTAAGCCTCGGCGTCGGCCTTCAGCTTCTGGAGGATCATGGCCGAGATCTCCTCGGGCGTGAACTCCTTGTTGGCGTTGGGGATCTTGACCACGGCGCGGTCGTCCTTGCCGGGCTTGACGTCGTAGGGCACGATCTTGCGCTCTGAGTCGACCTCGGAGAACTTGCGGCCCATGAAACGCTTGATCGAGGACACGGTGTTCTCGGGGTTGACGGCGGCCTGCCGGCGCGCAAGCGTGCCGACCAGGCGCTCACCGGTCTTGGTGAAAGCGACCACCGAGGGCGTGGTCCGAGACCCTTCGGAGTTGGGGATGACCACGGGTTCGCCGCCTTCCATGACGGCGATGACGGAGTTGGTCGTACCCAGGTCGATTCCTACGGTTTTTGGCATATGTCAGCTCTTCCTCCGCGTTCTTGGCGCGTATTGAATATCTATGACGATCTTCTTCCCCGCCGATCGCGCCTCAAAACAATCAAGCCCTAGTCTTAGTCGAATGCCTATCTTCGAGCTGGACCCGGTGGAGCGGATCGCGATCGCCGCGGTCGGGGAGCCCGGGCACCGGCAGTTCTACCTTCTGGCCAGCGGTTCCGGCCGCACGCTGACCCTCGCCTGCGAGAAATCGCAGATCCAGGCGCTGCTCGTCCGCCTGCAGCAGATGATTGAGACCCAGGGCATCGACCGGCCCGAGCGGCTGCAGGAACCGGCCGGGCTGGAGCCCGGCGAGCCCGAGTGGCAGATCGGCGAGATGGGCCTCGGCTACCACGAGGCCCGCCAGATGTTCGTGCTGGTCGCCAGCCAGGCGGCCGCGACCCCCGAGGAGGGCGCTGAGGACGACTCGCCGAGCGTACGGTTCTGGCTCAGCCACCAGCAGGTGGTCGCATTCTCGAACCAGGCGGAGAAGGTGCTTACCGCCGGGCGGCCGCTGTGCCCGCGCTGCGGTCTGCCCATGGACCCCGCCGGCCATCCCTGCCCGGTCATGAATGGCGCGCGGCCGATCTTCTGACCCTGCCGGCGGCGCCTCCGAACCCGGCGATGCGACGCGGAGCGCGGCCCAGACCGAGCGGCTGCTCGCCGAGCTCCCCGAGATGAAGGTCCTCGGGCTCCTGCACGGCGCGTCCAACTACACGTTCCTGGCTCGGCTCGACCCCCTTCCGCCGTCGGGCCTGCGGGTGGTCTACAAGCCGGCGAGGGGTGAATCGCCCCTCTGGGACTTCCAGGCCGGCACGCTTTACCAGCGCGAGGTCGCCGCATACGAGCTGAGCAAAGTGCTCGGGTGGCCAGCCATCCCGCCCACCGTGGTAAGGCGGCATGGCCCGCACGGAGTCGGCGCGGTGCAGGAGTTCGTCGAGGCTGACGAGCGGCATTTCCTCGGGGACCAGTCGGTGCACAGGGACACCTGGGTCCGCGTCGCGCTGTTCGACATCATCGCCAACAACGCGGACCGCAAATCCGGGCACTGCCTCTTCGACGCGCACGACCAGGTCTGGGTGATCGACCACGGGCTCACATTCCACGTCGAGCACAAGCTGCGGACGGTGATCTGGGACTTCTCCGGCGAACCTCTGCCCCCGGAGCTGTGCGGCGACATCGAGCGGGCCCTGGCGGAGACCGAGCGGGGCGCGCTCTCGAAGACGATGGAGGAGCTGATCAGCCCAGCCGAGGTGAGAGTCCTGAAGCGCCGGCTGCGCGGCGTGCTGGATCCCCGTTGGCGCTTCCCGGAGCCGACCTCCGGCTGGTCCGTCCCGTGGCCGCCAATCTGATGCATGCTAACCTACCGAGCTTCGCATGAGGTTCCTCAGCGTCCTGGCGACGCTCCCGCTCTGGTTTGCTCTCGTAGCCGCGTCAAGCACTTCGTCCGCGCCGTCGCCTTCCCCCACACCGAGCGCATCTCCCTCTCCGTCTCTATCACCGTCGCCATCGCCCAGCCCCTCCCCAATCCCGGCCAACGCTTTCCTCACCCTGGACGTGGCGACGGGACCGGCCGGCACGGCGATCACGGTCAGCGGCGGAGCGTTCCTCGCCAACGAGCAGATGACGCTGTACTGGGACCCGCCCAGCACCAAAGTCGCCGGCGGGGCGAACGCTGACGGCAGCGGGAACTTTTCGACCCCCGTCAAGCCCTTTGCCACCGATGCGCCCGGAATGCATCATCTGTGCGCAAGCGTCGCGCCGTTCCCGTGCGCCGACTTCACCCTGGTGGCCCCGCTGCCTACCCCGTCCCCGTCGCCGTCACCTTCGCCGGACGCATCTCCGTCACCGTCGCCGCCGGCCAGCGCCGCCCGGACCGACCTCCCAAGCCCCACCCCAGTCGCGGCGACCCTGAGCGGCATCGACCTCATCACCCGGCCGCCGTTCGTCTTCGTACCGATCATCGGCCTGCTGGCGATCCTGGTGTCGCTCGCGTACTGGGTGTACAGCATGGTGAGGCAGCCGCCGCGCCCGGCCGCGCTGCCGACTGCGGCCGTCGTCCATCGCGCCACCAGGCCGGACTACACGGCAGAGTTCGGGACTGCTCCAGCGGCACCTGCCCCCCCGGCGCCTCCAGCCTCGGCGTGGGACGACGTGCTGCCGCCGATACCTCCGCCTGCACCGCCGCCGGGGGTCGAACCTGAGCCGCCCGCGCCCGGGCTTCCCAGCCCCCCGGACGAACCCCTGGACCTACCCCAACCAGGCGAGGACTAGGGCCCACTCCTTCGCCGGCGGGAGCGCCACCGCCAGAAGCGTGCCAGGCCACCCTGGATCCCATGCGGGAACGCCAGCATCGCGACGATGAAGACGGCACCGAACAGCGCGAGCGGAAGCTGGTCGCGCACCGCGCTGGGCAGGTGGAGCGCGTCGTTGAGCGTGCCGATCCAGTCGGGGGCGAAGACGATCACCAGAGCCCCCCACACCGCGCCCGCCAGCGTGCCGACGCCGCCGATCACGATCGCGGCGAGGACCTCGAGCGAGAGCGTGAGTGGAAAGCTGCCTGGTGCCGCGAGGTTGGAGGTGTACGCCATCATCGACCCGGCAAGACCCGCGCATGCGCCGCTCAGCACGAACGCCAGGACCTGCGTGCGAGCCACCCGGATGCCGTAAAGCGCGGACGAAACCTCGTCTTCGCGAATCGCTCGAAAGTCTCGCCCGTAGCGCGTGCGCACCAGGTTGGCCAGCAGGACGAACGTGACGGTGGCGGGGATCAGTGCGATCCAGGCGAGCCAGACCTCCGGCGGAATCGACGACAGCGCGTCTGGAGGGATGAGCGCCGGCACGTTGAGTCCTGCGTCGCCGCCGAAGATGTTCGAGAACCGAACGGCCACTCCGGGCAGCCCCACGGCCAGACCCAGCGTCGCACCCGCGAGGTACGGGCCCCGCAGCCGTGCGGCGGCTGCGCCCACCACTATCGAGCCGGCCGCAGTGACCACCGTGGCCACGACCATCACGATCGCCGGGCTGAGGTCGGCCTGGTTCTTCAGCATCAAGGCGCTCGTGTAAGCGCCCACCCCCATCAGCGCGCCGTGGCCGAGCGACAGCTGGCCGTTGAGGCCCGTCAGCACGGTCAGGCCCGCCGCGACGATCGCGAAGTACGCGACGCTGGAGAGTTGGTAGACGAGGAACGGGTTGTAGGGGTCGATCGCCCACAGCAGGAATGCGGCGGCCGCGACGAACACCACGCCGAGGATGGCATGCCGGGCGAGCGTGTTCGAAATGCGACCGGTCCATCGCGTAGCGCCGGCGGCGATCGCGTTCACACCCGCCGCTCCGCGCCGTGGACGAACAAGCCTTGCGGCCGGACCATCAGCGTCGCGATCAGGATCACCAGCGCGCCGACCGCCTCCAGGTCACCGCCGAAGTAACCGCCGATGTAGGAAAGCGCGAGCCCGATCGCAAGCCCGCCGACCAGCGCGCCGATGGGGCTGTCGAGCCCTCCCAGCACGGCGGCGGTGAATCCGTAGACGAGGATCGCGTCCATGTTGTTCGGATACAGGAGCAGGGTCGGCGCGACCAGCAGGCCGGCCAAGGCACCCGCCATGCTCGCAAGCCCCCAACCCAGGCTCAGGAGCCGGCCCACCCGCACCCCCAGCAGGCGCGCGATCTCAGGCGCAAACGCCGCTGCACGCATGCTCAAGCCGATGCTGGTGAACCGGAACAGCACCAGCAGGGCGACCATGACCAGCAGGACGACCCCGATCGTGAAGATGTTGAAAGGCGAAAGGGCGATGTAGGTGCTTCCGAGCTGCATCGCCGAAATGGAGAAGGGCGCGGGAAACGAACGGATCTGCGCGCCCCCGATCATCGGCACCACCGCCTCGAGGATCAGGAACAGGCCAAGCGTGAGGATGATCGCGTTCAGCGGCGGCCCGCTCTCGACCCAGCGCACAAGCCCGCGCTCGGCCACCATGCCGAGCAGAAGACCTGACACCAACGCGACGACGAAGCCGAGCCAGTAGTTGTCTGTGAGCTGGATGACTCCGAGCGCGATGTACGTCGTGGTCATCGCCATCGCGCCCTGCGCGAAGTTGACAACACGCGTCGCGCGCCAGATGAGCACCAGGGCAAGGGCGAGAGCGGAGTAGATCATGCCCGCCGCGACGCCGGTGAGCGTGAGGACTGTGAAGTAGCTCACGGGCGCACCTCAGTAGCCCAGGTACGCATGCCAGAGCTCCGAGTCTTTGGCCAGCTCGCCCGCGGGCCCCGAGGCGACGGTGCGGCCGGAAGAGAGTAGTAGTGCCTCGTCGGCGATCGAGAGCGCGCTGCGCGCGTTCTGCTCTACGAGCAGGACGCTCAGGCCATGCTCGGCCAGGCCGCGCACCGTGCGCATGATGAGGGTCACCAGCTTCGGCGCCAGACCCAATGACGGTTCGTCCAGGAGGAGCAGGTCGGCGCGCGACATGAGAGCTCGACCGACAGCCAGCATCTGGCGCTCGCCTCCGGACAAAGAGTGGGCGGGCAGCCGGCGCCGGGCCGCCAGCGGTGGAAATAGCTGCATCACCTCGTCCATCGCCTTGCGGCGGTCTTTGGAGTCGCGCCGCCACAGGTGCGCCAGCGTCAGGTTCTCCTCGACGGTGAGCTCGCGGATGCTGCCTCCGCCCTCGGGCACCAGGCTCACGCCGGCGCGGACGATCTCCTCGGGTCGCAGCCCGGTCAACGTCCTGCCGTTGTAAACGACACGCCCACTCCGTGGGTGGACAACGCCGGCGATGGTTCGCAGTAGCGTCGACTTGCCGGCGCCGTTCGGCCCTAGCACGGCTGTGATGCCACGATCGGGGACCCGCAGGCTGACACCGTCGAGCGCCGTCACGCCGCCGTATGCGACATGCAGCGCCTCGACTTCAAGCACTCCCGCCGCCCCCTTCCGCATGCTCGAGCTCCTCGCCCAGGTATGCGTCCGTCACCGCCCTGTCGTGCTGCACGACATCCGGGGGCCCTGAGGCGATGACGCGGCCGAAATCGAGCACGTGCACGCGGCCGCAGACCTTCATCACCAGGTCGAGCCGGTGCTCGACGAGCGCGATCGACATCCGCTCGCGAAGGATACCCAGGAGGTCGGCCAGCTGGCTTATCTCGCCCGCGGTGAGCCCGCTGGCGGGCTCGTCGAGCAGCAGCAGCGCGGGCTTCGACACCAGCGCGCGTGCCAGCGACACCCATTTCTGCACGCCGTAGGGCAGCGCCGCCGGATAGCGCAGCGCGCAGTCCTCGATCCCTAGTTCGCGGAGTTGGGCCAGCGCTTCTCCGCGCACCGCGGCCTCGTACCGATCGGAACGGCCAAGCCCCAGCAGCGCCGAGGACAGACCCGGGCGCCGGGCGCGGCGCGCCCCCACCATCACGTTCTCGACCACCGTCAGGCCACGCCACAACCCAAGCCCCTGCAAAGTTCGCGCGATGCCAAGCCCGTTGAGCTCATGTGGCTTGATCCCGGTGATCGACCGTTCGTTGTAGAGGATCTCGCCGGACCGCGGAACGAGCAGCCCGCACACCACGTTGAAGAGCGTGGTCTTGCCGGCTCCGTTGGGCCCGATGACGCCCACGATCTCACCGGCCGAGACGTCGAGCGAGACGCCGTCCAGCGCGGTCAGCCCGCCGAAGCGAACCGTGAGTGAACTTACCTTCAGGGAACCCGGGCGCCCGGAGGCGGCGCTCACCGCCGCGCCGCCCTCCGGGCTCACCCGCATAACCTATCCGAGATTCGCTGAAACCGCGGCCGGCCGCAGTTCGATCGTTTACGGAATGCCGTTGGTCGGCATGGGCTTGGACGCGCAGTTGCCGCAAGCGCTGGGCGGCCCGGCGACCGTGGCCGTATAGATCGATCCTGTGAACGTGGCGACGCCGTTCTGGATCGTCGCCATCTGCACGCCCTGGTAACCGAGATGGTTGCTCGACGAGTAGCCGAACGGCACCAGTCCGGGCCCTTGATCGATCTGGCCGCTGTTGATCACGTTGATCACGTCCTGACGGCTTGGGTTCCGGCCGGCCTTCTTCATCGCCTGGACGAAGCTGTACGCCACGGCCATCCCGTACACGACGTTGCCGTCGAAGGGCAGCGGGCCGATGTACTGGTCGTGGATCTGCTTGAAGAGAGTGATCCACGGGCTGGACGTGTCACTCGTTGCGGGCAGGTAGCCGGAGGTGACGAGGCCGTTCACAAGGCCCGCCGCCGCCTTGTTGTTGGCGAAAGACGCAAGTAGACCGCCCAGGGTCGTCGGGTCGGCGCCGACGCTGCTCACCACCCACTTCGGAGTGAAGTGGAGGGCGGCAGCCGTCAGCAGGGTGATCGCCGTGAAGGCGGGGATGGTGTAGAGGACCACGACCTGCGCGCCGCTCGCCTGCAGCTTCGCGAGTTGCGGTGCCAGGTTGGTGTTGGTGGGCACGTACTTCTCTTTGTCAACGACGTTCGAGGCCGAGATCTGCGAGTCGAGACCCTGGACTCCGCCCTGGCCGAAGTCGTCGTCCTGGTAGAGGTAGCCGACTTTCTGGCCTGAGAAGTTGTCGTTGACGTACTTGCCTGAGATCTTGCCTTCGATGATGTAGTCAGGCTGCCAGCCGAACGTGTACGGCCACTTCGAGGTGTTGTTCCAGCAATCGCAGCCGGAGGCGACGAAGAGGTCCGGCACCTTGGAGCTGTTCAGGTAGTCGACGACCGCGGTGTGGGTCGGCGTGCCGAGCCCGTTGAAGATTGCGAACACCTTGTCCTCGAGCACGAGCTTGTGGACCACCGTCGAGGTGTTCGCCGGGTTGTACCCGTCATCCTCGTACAGGTACGTGATCGTGCGCCCGTTGACGCCGCCGTGGTCGTTGACCCACTCGAAGTAGGCGTGTGAAGCCTGAGAGATCTCCGAGTAGCCCGGTGCGGCGGCACCGGTCAACGGCTGGTGGCTGCCGATCAGGATATTGGTCGCCGTGATGCCGGGAGCCGAGGCGGTGTTGGTCGTGCTCGATCCACTACCGCCGCCGCAGGCGCTTACCAGTAGGGCGGCCACGACCAGCGGTGCTCCCCACGCCGCCGAGATTCGCCGGATCACTGAGCTCACGATCTTCACCTCCAAGTTGTTGCTGACAAGCGAGTTCACCGATAGTACTCTCGGCGAATTGAACAGGCAACCGTCGAATACGGTCCAGACCAGGTCGCTGACACGACGCGAGGCCAAGGAGCGCACGCGCGTGCGCCTGCTCGACGCGGCCCGGCAGCTCATCCTGGCGGGTGGCGAAACTCGCCTCACCGCCAGCAAGGTGGCCCGTAGCGCCGGTGTCGCCGGCGCCACGTTCTACGAGCATTTCCAGAACCGCAATGACCTTCTCCGGGCCCTATCCGACGAGCTCTTCGACGAGCTGCGAGGCGAACTCGCGGCGCAACGGCGCGAGGCGCTGGCGGCGCCGACCAACGAGGAGAAGCTTCGCCAGGAGTTCCGCACCCCGCTCCAGATCCTGGCCGCGAACCCCGACCTGTTCCGACTCGCCCTGCGAGTGCGCCATCACCCGGGCTCGCCGCTGGGCGATTCGAGCCGCCTACTCAACGGCAGCACGCGGCGGGACCTCGTGTCTGAGCTGGTCGCCCGCGGCTACCCTGCAGGCACGCCCGGCGAGCAGCGGCGGCTGGAGATGATCGCGGACATCCACATCGCCGCCACCGAAGTCCTCGCGCTGGGCCACGTGTCAGGACGATATCCGGACCTCGGTGAGGTCGTGGACATGCTCATTCTGGTCACTCGCGGCACCCGCCTGGTGCGGGAGTGGAATGATGGTCACGCGCCGCTGCGGGCGCGGATTCGGGCAGCGCGCCGCCCACGGTAGGATTCGGTGCGGTGGTCGCTCGCCTCAAGCCGTACTGGCTGCATGCCTACCTGCTCACGTACACACCGATCCTGCTCTTCGCGGACAGCAGGATCACCGCGCTCTGGCAGCAGTGGATGCTCGGGGCGCTCACCTTCGCCGTGCTCTATCTCTCGGCACTCAAGGCGCCGAAAGAGCAGCGCTGGCAGGTGTGGACGTGCGTGGTGGTCGCGACCGGGTTCGAGATCTTCGGCTCTCTGATCTGGGGCGTCTACCGGTACAGGCTGCACAACGTCCCGCTGTTCGTGCCGCCTGGCCACGGCATGGTGTACCTCTTCGGCCTTATGGCCGCGAGGACGCCGGTCGTGCTCCGGTACGGCAAGCGAGTTGCGTACGTGGTCCTGGGCGGCGCCACGACATGGGCGGTCCTGGGTTTGACGCTGCTCCCGGTGATCACCGGCCGGGTCGACCTGCAGGGCGCCATCTGCCTGCCGGTATTCGCCTACTTCGTCCTGCGCTCGCCAAGGTGGGCCTTGTTCTCCGCGATCTTCATCGCGACGGGTGAGCTCGAGATCTTCGGCACGTCGTTCGGCAACTGGGCGTGGCTGCCGGTCGCGCCCTGGACCCACATCCCTTCAGGCAACCCGCCGTCGGTCATCGCGGGCGGCTACTGCGTGATCGACGCCTCGGTCCTGTTGGTCATGCGCGCCATGGCCAGGTTCCGCACTCAGCCGTTCATCTCGACGGTGGCGCTGCCGACCGTGGTGCGACGTCCATCTGAGTCCTCGCCCCAGACTTCCACCTCCACCTGATCGCCCTCGACACGGATCACCTTGCCCCCGCAGCGGTAAGGCCGGGCGGGGACGTCGATCCCGCGATAGCTGACCTCGAAGGTCTTCAAGGTGCCGCGATCCCCCAACCAATCGGTCACCAGCTGGCCGAGAAACGCCGCCTTCAGCAGCCCGTGGAGGATGACCCCTGGCAGTCCGACGCTCTGCGCGAAAGGCTGGTCGTAGTGGATCTCGTAGAAGTCGCCCTGCGCGCCCGCGTACTGCACCAGCTGGCGCGTGCTCGGATGCTTCATCAGCTCGGGAAGCTCCTGCCCCGCCTGGACGTTCATCTGCGGATGGCCGTCCCTCTCAGCCGGGCCACGAGCGCGCCGTCCTGGTTGACGTAGTCGGTTTCGAAGACGATGAAGAGCAGGTTGCCGCTCGAACCTGCCTTCTCGTAGACCTCGGCGACGCGTCCGGTGGCCGTGATGCGGTCGCCGATCCTCACCGGCGCGAAATACTCGAAGCGGTTGCCGCCGTTGAGCCACCCTTTGCCGTATTCCTCCGCCTCCGCCAGGTGCACTGAAGCGGGAGCGAGGGCGACCAGAAACGTGGGTGGCGCTTCCTCGGTCCAGCGCGGGTTGGGGTCGCCGATCGCCTCGGCGAATCGCTTGACGTGCCCGGCTTCGACCACCGCCTCCGTGGGCGGCCCGTCGACGCCGATGCGGGCGCGCAGGCGCTCGACGACCGAAGCGGCGGGCGCGCTCACCGGCCTCGCGGAAGGCCGAGCACTCGCTCGGCGATGATGTTGCGCTGGATCTCCGACGAACCGGCGTAGATCGTCTCTCCCTGGGCCCACATCCAGCCGTACTGCCAGCGGCCATCCTCGATCGCAAACGGCGACTCGGGCGCCAGCGCTCCGTACAGCCCCTCGATTCCGAGCGCGGTCTCCTGGATGCGCTTGTCCATCTCGCTCCAGTAGAGCTTGGTCAGGCTCGCCTCCGCGCCGGGCGCCTGGCCGTGCTGGGCGCTCGTCAGGTTGCGCAGCCCGATAAGTCGGAAGATGTGCGCCTCGATCTGAGCCTGCGCCACCTTCTGGCGCGTGCCCGGGTCGGAGCCGGCGCCACGCTCGCGGGCGAGCTGCGCCAGCTGCGCCACGGCACGCTCGAAGCGCGCCGCCTGCGCCAGCCCGCCGCGCTCGAAACCGAAGACCGTCATCGCAATCTTCCAGCCCGCGTCAGGCTCGCCGACCAGGTCGCTTTCTTCGACCTCAGCGCCGGACAGGAACACCTCGCAGAACTCGCCTCCGCCGGTCATCTGCCGGATGCGGCGTACCTCGACTCCTGGCTGGCGCATGTCGACCAGGAAGAAGCCGATGCCCCGGTGACCGCCCGCCGGGTCGGTCCGCGCGAGCAGGAAGCTCTTGTCGGCGTAGTGCGCGCCGCTGGACCAGGTCTTCTGGCCGCTGATCAGCCACTTCCCGTCCTTGTGCTCGGCGCGCGTTCGCAGGCCGGCGAGATCGCTACCGGCGTCAGGCTCGCTGAAGCCCTGGCAGAAGATCAGCTCGCCGCGGAGGATCTTCTCGACATAGGTCTCTTTCTGCCATGGCGAGCCATGGACGAGCAGCGTGGGGGCCAAAAGGCTCACGCCGAGCCGGCCGAGAATGATCGGAGCCCCGGCCCTGGCCATCTCCTCCTGGTAGATCGCCTGCATCACGGGCGTCGCCTTTCGGCCACCCGCCTCCTCCGGCCACCCCAGCTTCAGCCAGCCACCCTCGTGCAGGCGGCGCTGCCAGTCGCGCTGGATCTCGGTCTCGTCGTCTTCGCGGTACCCGCCGACGCCGCCATGGCGCCACTCGGCCGGCAGGTTGCGGTCCATCCAGGCTCGGACCTCTAGCCGGAAGGCTTCCTCCTCTGGACTGAATCCGAGGTCCACGCTCTGAGCTTAAGGCGTCCTGCGCCCGGGTTACATTGGGCCCGAAAAAGGGCAAAGATAGAAGGGATGGCATCTGAAGTCCTTTGCGGAATCTGCGGCGCTTCACTGGCCAACCCTTATGCGCCCTGCCCGGGGTGCGGCGCCCGCGCCTCAGGAGGCTATCGAGGAGCGGTCGTTCCGCAACGCAAGAGCCCCGCGCTGGCCGCGGCGCTCGCGATCATTCCCGGATGCGGCCACTTCTACCTCGGCCACAACAAAAAGGGGATCGCCTACCTGCTCGGCATCGGCGGGCTGCAGTTCTTCGGCCTCGACCTCGACCTGAGCGTGATCGGGCTTGCGCTGGGCGTGCCCATGGAGCTCGGTGGCGGCACGCTGTGGCTCTACAGCATCGTGGACGCGTACCGGACTGCCAAGCACATGGAGGCGAGCCCCGGTCTCAGCGGATGACCGGCTGAGGCGTTAGGAAGCCTTTCGCCTCTTCCTCGTCGCGGTCTTGCGCCGGCCGTTGGCGGGCGCAGCGGTGGAGCGTCGCTTCTTCGTGGTTCCGCCCAGGGCCCGCTGCACGCGTCTCGAGATGGTGCGCAAACCGCGCTCAACCGTCGTGGTGGCCGCCGCCGATCCGCGCTCGGTCAGCTTGACGACCTGCCGCCTGAGCTTGCGGTTCTCCTTGATGAGCTCCGCGACCATGTTGTTCAACTGGCCGACGAGCTCGCCACCTTCCGCTCGCTTACGCCGCGTGCGAACGGTGGTCGTGGATTTCGAGCCGGGTGGCCGGCCACGTCGACGGCGCGGCGATTCCTGGCCTTGCGGGGTTTCGTCTGGCGACATTTCGACTCCTGGGACATGCCCGAACTAACCGGTTTGCCCCGGCAGTATAGATGCACGACCTTAAGAATCTTTGACGCGAATTACGCCGCGGCGAGCATCTGTTGTTTGGAAATGCTCTTGAGGCCTTCTCGGGCCAGCTCATGCGCAGGATTGGCTTTACGGCTTACATAACGGACCACGCGCCAACCGCGCCTGCATCGCTCGCGAACTTCGTGCACGGCGACGCGAAAACTGTCACTCGACGGCATGCGACTCCGGACCACTGGTGCGCAGTCCGTGCGCACGATGACACGGTGATAGGGCCAGCGGGCCGCGGCAAGATCGAGAGCGCCGGCGCACACGTGCGCCTCCAACTGCGCCGACCCACCCAGGTGAGAAAAGCCGAACGATTCCGTATAGACGGCGCGACCCCTAACAAAAACGGCCAGGCCACATCCGGCCCGGCCGTTCTTGTCGAGAGCGGCGTCCACATAGATCACCAAGCACTCCCGCAAACTCTGTTCCTCCCGTATAGCGGTCAGGCCTCCCAGGCCCGCGGCGAGTGGGGACCCCACTGAGGTGCCGCCAGGATTTCGGAAGAGCCTAACATGATGTTGCGCGCTTGTCCCCAGCTGTGCACAAGATGTGGGGTCACACCTGCCGGACGAAGCTGGGAGGCCCCCGGTGGGCTCCACCGGGGATGCGGCACGCTCTACTCGGGAGGCAGCTCGGTTCCCATCGCGTGATAGCCCCCGTCGACGTGCAGGAGCTCCCCTGTTGTCAGGTCCAGGTAATCGGAAAGCAGTGCGCACACCGCTCGCCCGACCGGAGAGCGGTCCTGCATGTTCCAGCCCAGCGGCGCACGCTTTTCCCACACCTCTTCAAAATCTTTGAATCCTGGAATCCCGCTCGCCGCAAGCGTGGCCAGCGGACCCGCGCACACCGCGTTGACGCGAATTTTGTAGCGCCCCAGGTCGCGCGCCAAATAGCGGGTCACGGACTCGAGGGCCGCCTTGCTTACGCCCATCCAGTCGTATTTCGGCCATGCGGTCGTTGAGTTGTCGAAATCTATTGTGACAAGTGATCCGCCGTGCTCTTTCATTAACGGAAGAAATCCACTTGCCAGCTCTTTGAAAGAAAAAGCGCTCACCTGAAAGGCCGTCGCGGCGCTTTCCCAGGGAGTATTGAGAAATTGTCCGCCGAGTGCATCCGCGGGAGCAAACGCGAGCGAGTGAACCAGCCCGTCGATGCGGTCCCAACGCTTGCCGGTCTCTTTCACGGCTGCGGCGATATCCGTGGGTTTCGTCACATCCAGCTCGAGGATTTCTGGCACCGGGTTGAGCTTTTTGGCCGTCATCTGCGTGATGGTCATCATCCGGCCAAAGCTCGTGAGGAGCAGCTCGGCCCCGGCGCGCTGCGCCTCCTGCGCGATGGCGTAGCCGATGGAGCGGCGGTCGCTCATGCCGGCGATGAGGACCTTCTTGCCTGTGAGGATCACGTCGGAATCGTAATTCCCCGGCCCGGGTCGCTGCCGGTGGCGACCGGGAGGTCGCGGCTGGACCAGTCGCTCCAAGACCCGGCGTACAGCCTGCCGTCGGGCAGCCCGGCCACTCTCATCGCCAGCAGCTCATGGCACGCGTTGACCCCCGAGCCGCAGTAGGCGACCGCGCCGGCCGCCGCCCCAAGACCGGCGAACCTCCGCCGGAGCTCGTCGGGCGTCTTGAACCTGCCGTCCGGTCCCAGGTTGCCGTTCCACGGCGCGCTCAGGGCGCCCGGGATGTGGCCTGCCTTGGGGTCGATAGGCTCCTGGTCGCCCCGATAGCGCTCCGGCGCGCGCGCATCGAGCAAGGGGACGCCCTCCAGCCCGCTGACCGCCGAGACGTCGAGGACCCGTGACCGATCCGGCTCCCCAGCGTGGAAGTCGCCCCGCGGAACCCTGGGCCCATCGGTCGACAGTGGACCGCCCCACGCCTGCAGGCCGCCGTCGAGCACCGCCTGGGCGCGATGGCCAAACCACTCGAGCAGGAACCATAGCCTCGCCGCAATCGAGCCGCCCGCGTCGTCGTACACGACCACCATGGTCCCGTCGGCGACGCCTGCGCGACGCATCTCCTCCTCGAACTGGGTGGCGGTGGGCAGCGGGTGCCGGCCTCCCCCCTCCTTCCCGGTCACGGCCTCGAGGTCGACGTACACCGCGCCCGGGATGTGAGCGCGCATGTACTCCTCGTGCCCATCCCGGCCCTGCAGGTACCAGCGGAAGTCGATGATGCGCAGATCCCGGTCGCTCGAATGTTCCCTCAGCCAGCCGGCGCCGGCGAGCGGGCCTGGACGATCGCCCGGGCTCATCCAGGCGTCACAACGTGCGTGTCGTGGCAAAAGTGCACCGCGTGTGGATGCATGCCGTGAAGCTTCTTCAAAGACCTCATCCACGCCCTGCGGTCCGCGTGCTGGCCGCGCCATCCCGACAGGTCGGCCTTGTCGACCTCGCGGTAGATCTCGGAGGTGTAGGCCGCATCGCCGATCATCACTGCCGAGCCGTCTGGCGTATCGACGAGCACGCTCTGGTGCCCGACGGTGTGGCCCGGAGTGGCCACGACGCGGACCCCTTCGGCGATCTCGGCGTCTCCGTCGAGGAGCTCGAACCTCGCGCCCGCGAAGTCAAACCATTCCACGGTCGTCTTCTCCTGCCTGCGAGCGCGGTCCAGCTCCTTGCGCTGGACGTAGAAGGGCGCGTGCTTGAACACGGTGTTCTGCCCGCAGTGGTCGAAGTGAAGATGGCTGTTGATGACGATGCGGACGTCGGCCGGGCTGAGGTCGTGCTCCGCCAGGGCGTCCGCGGCGTGCCGGTTGACCACCCTCCACTCCTTGACGAGCTCGGTGGGCCAGCCCACCCCGGTGTCGACCAGGATCGCCCCGGCGCGCGGGTGCTTGATCACGAAGCCGTGCACCGGGATGTCGCGCAGGGCGCCGATTCGCGCCAGGTGGAGCCGGATGATCTCCATCGTTCTCAGGGCAGGAAAGGCGAGACGGCGAAAAGGGTGAACAGCAGCGCGAGGTAGGTGATCGAGTATGCGAAGACGCGGCGGGTCCACCCGCGGGCCTTTAGATCCATGACTGTGATCCCGACGAACCCAAGGCCCAGCAGCATCGCGCCCGCGAGGTAGACCGCTCCGGCCGAGCCGGTGAAGAACGGGATCGCGCTGACTGCTGCTGTCAATGCGGCGTAGACGACGCTCTGGCGCTTGGCGGAAAACTCCCCGCCCACCACGGGCAGCATCGGGATGTGTGCGCGCGCGTAGTCGTTCTTGATCACAGAGGCCAGGGCCCAGAAGTGCGGCGGAGTCCAAAGGAAGATGACGCCGAACAGTGCGAGGGCTGTGACGTCGAGGCCGCCCGTCGCCGCCGCCCAGCCGACGAGCGGAGGCACGGCGCCGGCCGCGCCGCCGATCACGATGTTCTGCGGAGTCACTCGCTTCAGCCAGATCGTGTAGATGAAGACGTAGATCAGCGTCCCGCTCAGCGCCAGAAGCGCGGCCAGCAGGTTGGCCCCCGCCCACAGCACGCCGAAAGCCAAAGCGTTCAGCGCGACGCCCAGCGTGAGCGCATGCCACGCGGGGATCCGGCCATCAGGCAGCGGGCGGCTCCTGGTGCGGCTCATCTCGGCGTCGATGTCGCGGTCGAACCAGCAGTTGATCGCATGCGCACCACCCGCGGCGAGGGTGCCGCCCACGAGCACCGCGGCCATGGCGCCCAGGCGTGGGTGGCCGTGCGACGCCGGGACCATCACGCCGATTGCGGTGGCGTCGAGAAGCGCGACGATCCGCAGCTTCAGCAGGCTGACGTAGTCGCGCACCGTGGCGGAGATGCCGCGAACGGGCGCGACCGCGCCCACCACGCTCATGCGCCCGTCTTCTCTGCGGCCAGGGACATGCCCGGGACGCGATCCGTGCGTGGAAGGGTCAGGAGCGTCGTCGAGAGGATGCCTGCCCAGACCAGCGTCGCGATGGCGACGTGGAGGCCGTTGAAAAGCTCTCCGTCGGTCACCGCCGCACCTGCTCCCACGGCGACCTGCGCCGCCAGCACGACGAGCGTCGCGATCGCAACCGTCGACAGGCCCGGACGGCGAAGCGCCTTGACCAGGACATAGACCAGGATGATGCTCACCAGCAGCACGACGCCGCGATGAAGCATCGTGAACGCATCGACTCCCCCGAAGCTCGGCGTGAAGCCGCTGCCGCACAGAGGCCAGGTGTTGCAGCGCTGGTCGGCGTTGCTCGCCACGACCGTCGATCCGGTGAGCAGCATCAGGAATGTGGCGCCGGTGGCGAGCACCGTGAGGCGCGTGAACGCCGGGTCGCGCGCGCCGTCCGAGGTCGGCAGCGACATCACGGCGGTCGCGACGAGACAACCGAGGATGATCATGGCCAGGCCGAGGTGCACCACCACGAGCCAGGGCGAGAGCTCGTTGGCGACGACCAGCGCGCCCAGCCCACCTTCGGCCGCGACGCCGACCAGGGACGCGGACGCGATCCACGCGACCGCCGGGCGGCGCTCTCGAAACAAGAGCCACGCCAGCACCACGGTCGCGATGATCAGGACGCCGGTGATGGAGCCGACGGTGCGGTGCGAATACTCGATGATCGAATGAATGTTGGCGGGCGGGTAAGGGCGCCCGTGGCAGAGCGGCCAGTCAGGACAGCCGAGCCCGGACCCCGAAACGCGCACCAAACCGCCTAAAGCGATCTGCAGGTATGCGAAGAACGCAGTGAGGAACGCGAGGCGGCGAAAGAAGACCACCGAGAGCACTAGCGGCCCAGTCTACTGACTGGCCAGGTTCGACAGCTGCGCGGCCAGCACGCTCTCGCTCAGCTGGCCCACCTGCCGTCCGGAGATCGTGCCGTCGGCGCGCACGAACACGGTCATCGGCAGCGCCGAAACACCGTATGCGTGGCCGGCTCCCAGGTCCGAGTCGAGGAGGGCCGCCTGGTGGACTCCTACCGCCGACAGGAACGAACGCGCCGTCTGGGCGCTGTCGCCCTCGTCGATGAGCACAAGCTGCACGCCGGTTTGCCGGCCCACCTGCTGCTGCAGCAGGGGCATCTCGGCCTTGCAGGGCGGGCAGTAGCTCGCCCAGAAGTTGATCACCGAGGGCTTGCCCGCGATGTCGGCGAGCCCGGTCTTCCGGCCGTCCGTGGTGGCCAGATCGAAGGCCGGAGCAATGCCTCCGCCGCCGGGTGCGGGGTGCTGCGGCTGCGCGATCGTCAGCAGGGCCTGGATCACCTCCGGAGCGCCCCAACCATCTCCGCCGGATGCGAGCTCGTGCAGCCCCTGCGCGCTCAAGCTGGCGATGAGTGCAGGCGGGAAGTCGGAGCCCACGTTGGGGACGCCGCGATACACGAGCCTCACGTATCCATGCCCGTCGACCAGGGCCAGCGTCGAGGTGTGCGTGTCGCCCGTCGCCAGCTCCACGCCAAAGGGCTTCCAGAAAGCGGTCAGTGCGTCCGCGCTGCCGGTCGCGAACGTCCACCCGGCGCCGATCCCGCGCGCGTAGTCCGCGAGCACCGACGTGGTGTCGGTCCCCGGGTCGGTCGTCACCTCGGCGAGCTTGACCCGGGCCGGCATGTGCTTTGCAATCTCGAAGAACAGGGCGGTGTAGAGGGGACAGGTCTGGTGGCATGTCGTGTGAAATGCCGCGATCACCAGGTCCTCACCGGAGTTGGAGGTGGGATCGAACGAGTTCCCCGACTGGTCGACGAGCGCATAGGCGGGCATCGCGACGAACTTGCCGGCCAGCTCGCCGAGACCCAGGTTGACCTCGTCGTTGCCCGCGTAGGCACCGCCGGGGACCAGGTGAGAGGCGTCGAACCCGAGGAGGAGAGGCACGACCTGGCCCGCCACGACCGTGAAGTGCACGGTCTGCACGTCGCTGCCGACTCGCACGCCGTCGAAGTCGCCTACCGCCACCGCCACCGAGAGCAGATCTTTTTCCTGCGGCGCCGCCGGATAGGAGCCCGCGACCTGACCGACCGCGACCCACCCGACCGCGCCGTGGATCATGACGTTCGAGGCGGCGAGAGCTCCCGCGCTGCGCCCAGACCCCGCGACCAGCAACGTGCCGGTGACCGGCTTCAGGCGCGGCGCCACCAGGGTGAACGCGAGTGCCACCAGTGCAAGGCCGGCCGCGGCGAGCCAGAGGATCCGGGGTCTCGGCAGGGTGCTACGTCACCTTGAGTGGGGCGCCGCCATACCTGGCCGCCACGCGGTCGATGTAGGCGGCGCACATGTCGGCGACTGCGGCGCTCTCGATCTGTATCACGTTCTCAGCATTCTCCTCCCCGCTGTGGGACAGGTTGAAGCTGCCCGCGTACACATAGTCGTCGGTGACCAGGATCTTGGCGTGCATGAAGTCGTGCACCGAGCCCTTCGAGTAGGGGGTGGAGCGCTTGGCGCCGAACCGAACCGCGGAGGCGATCGAGTGAAACGCCGTGAGCTTCCAGGCCGCGGCCGCCAGCGACGACCACTGGTGCTGCACCTCGTCCATCTGGGTCGCGTCGTAGACGCCTGCGATGTCAGCGCCGGGATGCTCGCAGACCTCGGCCAGCGTGCCGAGGATCGGGCCCGAGGTGATGACGGGGGAGCAGATGCGGATGCGTTTTTGCGCTGACGCGATCGACCGCGCCATCGCGTGTACCAGCTTCATGCTTCGCCCCGGACAGAAGTACGGCCTGACACGCGTCCCGTCGGCCAGGGACGACCAAGGTGATGAGATTCGCCCGGAATCGGCGACCACGGGCCGATCCCAGAGCTGCTGGAAGTCGGCCGAATAGTCGGCGGCGATCTCGCCCGACGCCACGGTGAACATGACGTTCTCCTCTCGGCTCCAGGAATCGTTGGTCCAGTTCGTCGAGCCCGTCAGCAATGCCGCCGCGGGAGTGCCCGCGTCGCGGACCACGTACTTGTGGTGCATCAGGTCAGGGATGCCGGGGACGGGCTTGATCTGGACCCCGATCGACCGCAGGCGGTCGACGAAAGCCCAGTCGATCTCGGGCGGAGGCGGCACGGGGATCGCCTCGGCGTGGTCCTGATTGAACATCAGACGGACGGCCACGCCGCGCTTCTGAGCCGCCTCGAACGCGGCGAATACCGTCGCCCCTGGCCCCGCATCGAGGCGCAGGTCGTAAATTGCGACGTCCATCGTCTTGGTCGCGCCATCGAGGAATGACGCGAGCCGCTGCGCCACGACGTCGGCGGTCTGGCCGCCGTCGTTGAGGAAGAAGAAGTCGAGAGGCGGTGCGGCGGCTATCTCGATTCCACCTTCGGCTCGCCGGCCTCGGCGCGCGCCTCGCGAGCCTTGATCGGGAGCGGCCGGGTCGCCATCTCGGCGGCTTCGTCAGGATCGTCGGTCATGGACATGAGGTTCAGGTCATCCGGAGCGATCGCCCCTGAGCTCATCACCGACTCCTTCATCCAGTCCAGGAGCCCTTTCCAGTACGGGGTGCCGAAAAGCACGATGGGGAAGTGCTCGATCTTGCCCGTCTGGGCGAGCGTCAGCGACTCGAAGAGCTCGTCCAGGGTGCCGAAGCCCCCGGGGAAGATCACGAATCCGCGCGCGTATTTGACGAACATGTTCTTGCGCACGAAGAAGTAGCGGAACTCGACGCCAAGGTCGACGTACTTGTTGAGCGACTGCTCGTGGGGCAGCTCGATGTTGCAGCCGACCGATAGGCCGCCGGCGTCATGGCAGCCGCGGTTGACGGCCTCCATGATGCCGGGGCCGCCGCCCGTGATGACCGCGAAGCCCCGCTTGGCCAGGGATGCGCCGAGCTTCACGCCGGCCGCGTAATAAGGGTCGTCGGTGCTGGCGCGCGCCGAGCCGAACACGGTGATGGCCGGCCCGACCTCGTTCAGCGCGTCGAAGCCCTCGACGAACTCGGAGAGGATCCGCAGCACGCGCCAGGGGTCGGCGTGGTGGCTGAGCTCTTCGATGGCGCTGCGCTCGAGCAGCGCACGGTCGGCCGGGGCTTGCTGCGGGGGGACGACAAGGCGCCCCGCCCGGCGCCGTTCGGACAAAGGCTAGGCCTCCGCGGCGGGCTGGGCCGGAGCTGCCGGCGCTTCCTCGACCGCCGGCGTCGGCTCCCCTGGCTCCGATGATTGCGCGGCGGCGACTGGCTCGGTCGTGACGGCCGCCTCGGGCTCCGAAGCGGTCGTGAGGGTCACACGCTTGCGTGCGCCCGTGCGCCGATGCACCCTGGACTCGCCGTTGGGGGCCGCAGGCTCGGGCAATGCCGGCGTGGGGCTCGCCACCGGCTCGGCCGGCGCAGCCTCGGCGGTGATGTGCTTGGCCGGCAACCGGGACGACGACTGGTCGGGCATCTCGAGGACGTGGTCGAGGTGCTCCCGGAGCGTGGCGACCTCGGCCTCGAGCTCGTGGACGCGCCTGCGGTGGCGCATGTGCTCGGTGAAGTGATGGAGGCTGTTGAGCCAGTGGTAGATCGTGCCCGCCACCAGGACGACCGCCAGCGGGATGATCGTGACCGTCCACAGAGGCACCCCGTCGATGTGGAAGATCGCCCAGCGGACGTCGACCGCCGAGTTGTTGCTGTAGCCGAACACGGTCGCCGCCACTCCGAGGAGCACACCGAAAACCAGCGCGCTCGCGAGCAGGAATCGTTGCCACAGGTGGCTCATGTCGGGCACCGCCGAAGGTTACTCCACTTACACCGATTTCCAGGCTATCTGAGTCTTGTCGGCGTCGGGCCGGAGCCATTCGAGCAGCGCCTCCGCCTCCCGCTCGACCGCCCGCCTCGAGCGGGCTGGAATCGAGGTGAACGCGGTCAGGGTCATAGAGGCGCGCCCCTTCAAAGGCGCCTCCCAGGCGCCGGCGACCGTCCCGTCGACCAGGAACGTGGGCAGCACGTCGCCGTTCTTCCTGATCACGATCTTGCGCACGGGATCTGACAGCACGCGCTCGCGGCGCTCGTAGGCGAGCAGGAGGTTGTCCCATTTCGGGAGAAAACGCACCGGCGCGGCCATGCTCGAGTCGGGCCGCGGCGCGCCGGGCAGGTCGACCAGCTTGCGGCCGTCGTCCCCCACGAAGCTCACGAGGTCAAGCGAGCCCAGGGCCGTCGCGAGCACGCTCACCGGGCGGCCGAGCCACTGGGCGATGTCTCCTCGGGTGGCGGGGCCGAAGGCGCCGAGATACGAGGCGACGAGGCTCCGCATCGCGTCTTCGGGTTCGAGCGCTGCCAGAGGAGCACGTCGGTAGCGGCTGCCGGCGAAATGGCCGAACCTGGCGTCCTCGTGGTGGTTCATGGTCGCGCCGACGACGACCACCACGCTGAACGCGACCCAGTCGGGCAGGTCGGAGGGGATGCGATGGCGGAACATCTGCTGGAGCTCTGGCTTCTTGAGCGGGCGCTCGTCCAGCGCGACCAGGATTTCCTCGCGCAGCGACTCGACGTCGACTCCGCGCGCTCGCAGCTGGGCGAGGCCGTCGGTCCAGACGTGGCGGGGGTATCGAGACGCGACGCGGAAGAAGTCGAACTGCCTGGCGCTGACCAGGTGCAGGGTGCCCCGCATCAAGGTCGCCTTGAGGACGAGGTTGGCCCTCAGCGCGGTCTCGAGCTCCTCGCGCTTGAAGTCGCGGACGCGGGACCAAAGACCGATGTACGGCGAGGGCGAGTACTGCGCCTGCACGCCGGCCAGCCGCTCGATCGCCGTGACCGCGTCGACCTGCTCGCGCTCCAGCAGCATCTGGCGCGCCAGGGTCCAGCGGTTGAGCTCCCTTAGCGAGACAGTCGACTTAACCGGGAGATGCTCCCATCGCGTTGGCAGCGACGCGCGGCAGCACCGCGGCGAGCTCCCGTGGCCGGGACAGGAACGGCGAGTGAGCCACGGCCGACGCGACGAAGCCTGACACTCGGGGCAGGTTAGTCGATCCGCTCCAGGACGATGACCGGGATCTGACGCGTGGTCCTGGCCCGGTACTCGTGGAATGTGGGGCTGATGTCGGCGTGCTGTTGATAGAGGCGCTCGTACTCCTCACCTTTTGCAATGTGCGCCTTAGCCTGAAACTTCTCGCCCATGACCTCCACGGTGACCGTCGGGTGGGCGCTCAGGTTGTGGAACCACGATGGATTCGTCGGCGCGCCGCCCTTGGACGCAACGATGACGTAGTGGCCCTTGTCGCGATGGTAGACGAGCGGGTTCTCCCTGGCCTCGCCGGACTTGGCTCCCTTCGTTGTCAGGATCAGCACGTCCCGGCCCATGAAGGGCCCGCCGGTCGGCTTGCCGCCGTGGGCGCGCAGATCGGCGATCAGTCCTCGGTTGAAATCTTGAAAGGTTGTGCTCATAGAACAGTCATACCGCGGGAGGCGGTATGACCATTCCAGAAAGCGTGCTTCAGACGGCCGCCAGCACCTTGCGATGCGCCCGGTTGGCCACCGACACCGCCCAGGCCGCAGCGCGGGCGTCCTCTCCAGGGTGCAGCACCGGAGCCTTGCCGAGGGTGACCAGGAAGCTCTCGGGCTCCGCGACGGCCTCGAAGCCGGCGCCGCGCAGCCGCGTGTCGATCTCCTTGGCGGCAGAGCCCCAGAGGAAGACAGGGCCCTTGATCCGCGTGTCGAAGGCCGCAGCCTCGATCCCTGCCGGCCTGGACTGCAGCTTGTCCAGGAAGTGGCGCATGTTCACGGTCATGCTGTGCGCCTGGGTCGGGCCGCCGATCAAAACGAGGTCCACGCCTTCCAGGAAGGACGGGTTGTAAGCGCCGATCGGCGAGACGCGCACAGGGCCGCGGGCCTCGAGCGACTTGCCGATTTGGTCAGCGACCTTCTTCGTGTTCCCGAACTCGGATTCGTAAAGGACGAGTGTGTTCATTCAGTACCTCCGGCGTGATGCTGCTCCGGCGCGGCCGCCCGAACGAGGGTCGTACGTCCCGCCACCGACGGGACTGATCGAGGCTGCTTCCATGGAGGAAAGGGCTGCCGGAGGCGGCTCCCCTTTAAAGGGACGCCGCCTCCGATATGGCGAGAGCGGAAATCAGCCTGCCTTCGAGAAGGTCGTCGTCGGCGCTCGCTTGACGGCTCGCATCCGCGTGTCGGCCTGGGTCGCCTTGCGCGGAGCGCTCGCGAGGACCAGTGCCACCGTCAGGGCTATGGCGGCTGCCAGGATCGCCACCACGGGAACCCAGAAGTCACCGGTGCCGGTCGCCGTCGTGTACGGAACCGGGATCGGACCCATCAACGCTGTCAGCATCTCAATTCACCTCGGTTACAGCGTCCCGCCAGGAGGTACCACGCGCAAGGGCCGAAGGGCCCGCCGGGTCACGACCACCGGCCCGACCCGTCGTCAGAAGCCCGGGCCTCCACCTTGACGGACCGGCCCGCCGCCAGGGCCGAAGCCAGGCTGCATCTGTGGGGCCCCGAACTGGGGGCGATGGAGATGGCCTCGTTGTCCGATCGGCGCGGGCGACAGCGCCGTCCCGGATTGCGACGCATAGATGACCGTACCGGCGCCGAGCGCGACGCCGGCGACCAGGAAGGCGGCGGCGAGAATGCCGAGCGTCCGCTGCCTCAAGGCTTGGGAGCCTCCGCCAGCACGTCACGCGCCTTCTGGAACTCCTCCGCGGTGATCGCGCCCGAGGCGAACCGGCGCGCCAGGATGTCCAGCGGCGATTCCGCCGGGGGCGGAGCCGTGGCCGAGGGCGCGGTCCAGCGCACGGCGTGCGGCCCGGCCATCGTCCTGGCCAACCAGATGACAAGGAGCACGAAGCCTGTGAGCAAGAGCAGGCCCGTCAGCCCGCCGAGCAGGCCAAAGGGAAAAAAACCGAACGTTCCCACGTGGTGATACGGCACGCTTAGAAACAACCTCCAGGTGAAATGAGCCGAGACCAACGGTTCGACATTGCCTACCGATCATCGCCTGCCCACCTTGGAGCCGGCTCAAATTCGGCTGTGAACTCGATTGGCCCGGCACCAAAGGTCTGGCCGAAGCAGAGTTCTGGGAGTTCGCGAACTCAGCCCGCCCGTAAACAACAAACCAGGCCACCGGAGGCCGATCGCTGTTGCACTACGTCCGTGGCGGACATATGATTGCGCCGTGGAGAAGAGCCGCCCCCTCACTCCCGCGGTGTTCAGGATCCTGTTCGCTCTGGCTGATGGCGAGAAGCACGGCTACGAGATCATGAAGCAGGTGAGCCGCGACACCCGCGGCGCCATGAAGATGGGCACGGGGACTCTGTACGGATCGATCAAACGCATGCTTGCGGACGGTCTGCTCGAAGAGGCGGGTGACCGTCCGGATCCGGCACTCGACGACGAGAGGCGCCGCTACTACCGGGCCACCGACCAGGGAAGACGGCTGCTGGCGGCCGAGCTCAAGAGGTACAGCGAAGTGGTGT
>JBAUTF010000067.1:0-2540 GCA_049582065.1 Candidatus Dormiibacterota bacterium
CGATCACGCGACCGTCGAGGAGGACGACGGGAACCCGCCAGTCGTACTGGTCGTGAAGTTGGTCGTCGGAATCTACGTCCGCCAGCTCAGGGTTGACGCCAAGCTCGTGGAGGAGCTCGAGGGCCTCGTCGCATAGGTGACAGCCACTGCGAGTCATCAGGACCAGGCTCATGGCCTTTGCCAGCTATCCGGGCAGCTGCAGGGTCTGCCCCACCTCGATGACCGGGCTGTGCAGGCGGTTGGCTCGCTCGATGTCGTCGACACGGACCCGTACATCATCCGACGGATAGCGCGCGGACGCGATGGACCACAGCGTGTCGCCTGGATGGACGACCACCGTCGCCATCACCGGCGCCGAGCCGCCGCGCGCGACCACCGCCAGGCCGACGGTGGCGGCGAGCGTCAGGGCGATCACAACGACCAGCCGCCCGAGGGACCGCACGCCGGCGTCGTGGCGCCGCGATGTCATGGGTCTGATTCCGTAGCCCGCCGCGTACATCTGTTCGTGGAGAACCTTACCGAACGGGCGTTCGGTTGTCAATGGTACGAACAAAGGTTTGCGCTCGGCGATCCAGAGTGCTAGGATGGCCCCAACGTCCCCACAAAGGTCCCCCACCAAGCAGTTGGAGAAGATCGAATTGACAGAGCAGCTCACCGAGAGGCAGTCCAAGATCCTCGACTACATCCGCTACGTGACCCGGGTCCGAAACTACCCCCCGAGCGTCCGCGAGATCGGCCAGGCGGTCGGCCTCAGCTCCAGCTCCACGGTGCACAACCACCTCAACCAGCTCGAGCGGCGGGGCTTGATCAAGCGCGACCCCAGCAAATCACGCACGGTGCAGCTGGTCCAGGATGCCGACGCCGACCAGCAGCGCAGGAACGCAATCTCGGTGCCGGTGATCGGCAACGTCGCCGCCGGCGCCCCCATCCTGGCCGAGCAGAACATCGAGGAGCACGTGCTCCTTTCCTCCGACCTGGCCCAGGAGGGATTCTTCCTGCTCCGCGTCCGCGGCGACAGCATGATCAATGCCGGGATCTTCGACAACGACCTGGTGCTGGTCCGGCCGCAGCACGAGGCCCCCACCGGCTCGATCGTGGTAGCACTCGTCGACGGTGACGCCACCGTCAAGCGGTTCGAGCGCGGCAACGGCCACGTCCGGCTGGTCGCCGAGAACCCGGCCTACGAGCCGATCGTGACCACCAACGTAAGCCTTGTCGGTGTCGTCCGAGGTGTGATCAGGCTCTTTCGGTAGCGGCTGCGAAGGCCTCGAACCGGCCGGCCGCGTGACGCGGCACCCAGCCCCAGGCCTTGGTGCCCGATTCCACGTACTCGGTGCGATCCACCCCGCCGATCTTCCGCAGCAACGCCAGCACGCTCTCGCTGCCGTAGGGCACGAGGATCTCGAGCGCCACGACCTCGCCGCGCGTGGCCTGGTCCATCGCGGTCATCAGCTCTGCCAGGCCGCTGTGCTGGGTGGCCGAGATGGCCACAGCCCCGGGGTAGCGCGCCACCAGCGCGCCGACCGCGCGCCGCCGCGATGCCGGGCCCAAGAGGTCGACTTTGTTCAACGCAACCACGCGCGGCTTACCGGCGGCTTCGAGGTCGGCGAGCACCTTGTCGACCGTCTCGGCCTGCTCCTCCACGGCGTGCGAGCTGAGGTCGAGCACCTGGAGAATGACGTCGGCCTCCGTGACCTCCTCCAGAGTCGCCCGGAACGCCGCCACGAGGTCGGTCGGGAGCTTCTGGATGAAGCCCACCGTGTCGGTCAGCAGCAGCTCGCGACCGGCAGGCAGCTCGAGCTTGCGAGTCGTCGGGTCGAGTGTAGCGAACAGCTTTTGCTCGGCCCGCACGCCGGCGCCCGTGAGCGTGTTGAGCAGCGTCGACTTGCCGGCGTTGGTGTAGCCGACGATCGCAACGGTCTCGAGCTGGGCCCTACGGCGACCGGTGCGCTGCTGGTGGCGCTGCGTGCGCACCTGCTCGATCTCCCTCTCGAGGTCGCGCATCCGCTTGCGGATCCGCCTGCGCTCGACCTCGATCTGCTGCTCGCCGAAACCTCCGCGCGCGCCGACACCACCGCGCCGCCCGCCGACCTGGCGGTCGTACGCATATGCGCCGATGAGCCGCGGCAGCAGATGATGGAGTCGGGCGGCTTCGACCTGCAGCCGGCCCTCGTGGGTGCGAGCGTGCTGAGCGAAGATCTCGAGGATGATCTCGGTTCGATCGAGGACCCTGGTCTTGAGCTCGAGCTCCAGGTTGCGCTGCTGGCGCGGGCTCAGGTCCTCATTGCAGATGATCACGTCGAACCCGCCTTCCATCCGCATGTCCCGCAGCGCCTCGACCTTGCCCATTCCGATGAAATGCGCCGAGTCGACCTCTGCGCGCCTCTGCACGTCAGAGCCGACGACCTCCGCCCCGGCCGTCCTTGCCAGATCGGCCAGCTCGGCCATCTGATCGCGCACGGTCTCGGGGGTGCTGCCGGGGAGCATCACTCCGACGAGATAGGCCCGCTCGCGCGGCGTCCTGGTCGTGATCATTTGAA
>JBAUTF010000068.1:0-2538 GCA_049582065.1 Candidatus Dormiibacterota bacterium
TTATGGGGAGGTGCCGGCGGAGCCGGCAGTGGGGAGGTTCTTCCGGATTAGCGTCTCCCCATCCCCCGGCTCCGCCGGGCACTTCCCCGCACAGCGGGGAAGTAAGTCTTAGAAATTTGTCCTCCCCATTTATGGGAGGTGCCGGCGGAGCCGGCGGTGGGGAGGTGCTTCCGGATTAGCGTCTCCCCATCCCCCGGCTCCGCCGGGTACTTCCCCGCGCAGCGGGGAAGTTAGGCCGCTGAGTTCAGCTCCGCCACCAGGCCGTCCAATCCCCGCAGCCGGTCCGCCCGCGCTGCGTGCTCGAGGCTCTGGTACTGCGAGAGGATGTCGACGAAGCCCTCCCCGACCTCGTACCCGTGTCTGCGAAGCATTTCCCGCCCGCGATCGCCCAGGGTCTCGACGACGTCGCGGATCGTGCTGTCCGGGCCGAACGTCTCAGGCACTGGGCGGCGGCTCGACCTTCTTGAGGACAACCCGGTGACCGTGCCAGCGCTCGGGCACGCCGGTGGGATCGTCTCCCAGGTAGCTGACCTCGAGGCACCACACCCCGTCCACCTGCACTGGCGCCGCCGACAGCTTCAGCTTGGGGTTCTTGCGCTGCACCGCCTGGAGGAGCGGCACGCTGTACAGGACGAGCGCGCCCGGGAGGTTGATCGTATTGATGCGGCCGCCCTCGCTGGAGCCGTCGACGCCGGACGTGCGCGAGCCGAGCGAGTGGACCATCGCTGACTAGGTTAGTGGCTGGCGGGCCTTGAGCGCCGCGATTATCGCGTCCACGGTGGCCTCGTAGCCGAGACGGCCCGTGTCGAGCACCATGTCGTAATGTCCGGGCAGGTTGCGGTCGTGCCCGTAGACCTGCTTGATGTAGGCGTTCCAGTTCTCGTCCGCCCGCGTCAACCGGCGCATCGCCTCCTCTTCCGAGGCGATGTTGTAGCGGGCCATGACCGTCTTCACCCGCACCGCCTTGGCCGCGCCGAGGAAGACATGCAGAGTGAGGCCCGGGAAACCGCTCAATAAGTACGCGCCGCCCCGGCCGACGATCACGACGTTGCCCGCCCGCGCCGCCTCCAGGATCACGTGTTGGGTGATCTGCAGCACTGCTTTGCGCGTGTCGAAAGCGGGGTCGGCGTTGGGCGGGTTCCAGGCGGTCGTGTCGACCGAGACCAGTGGCTCGGTGCTGGCCGAACCCAGCGCGACCAGGAGGCGGGCAAGCAGCGAGCCCGGCTGCTCGTCCTCGGCCTCGACCTCCTCTTTAGGGAGCTGGAGCCGATGCGCGACCTCGTCGATGATCTGCGACTCCAGGAGGTCGTACTTGAGCTCCCGGGCGAGCATCTCGCCTACGGTACGGCCCCCGGCCCCGAACTGCCTTCCGATCGTGATGACCGGCATCCCCGCTCATCAATCTACTTCACCACGTCGTCGCGTAGCGGCCGGGGATCTTCGTGGGGGTTCCGTCGCCATGGACGATCACGACATCCCTCAGCGGCTCTGGAGCAGCGCCGCTGGCGGGCTGCGCCGAGACCACCTCGAATCCGATGGCGAAGTCACCGCTGCCCGGCTGGGTGATTGAGCTCCCCAGCGCCTCCGGACCGTCGTAATTCCAGACACCGTGAGGCACGGTCCAATCGATGATCTCGAGATGGGTCGGTCCTGGATACTGGTACGGCTGCTTGCTGATCAGCACGTGTGTACCGTCGCTGCTCAACGCGAGCACCTGGGACTGCGCCGGCAGAGTGAGAACAACCTGCCAATCCGAAACCCGGCGGACAACGGTCGATGGCGCGCCCTGCGCGTCCTGGAGCTGACTTCCCGCTGACGAGTTCTCGGCGATGTATGCAGCATCGGGGCTGGCGACGATGTTCGTCAGCGCAGTATCCGGCTCGGTGCGATGGGCCAGGACACTGCCGTCCGAGAGCCTGATGATCCAGAGCTCGGCCGGCCAGGCGATCGTCGAGCGCACCAGTATCGCGAAGTTGTTCTTGAAGCTGCATGCGACGGGGTTGATGCCTGACTGACCGATGCCCTGGTCCCGCGCGATAACCGCGACCGCACGCGTGGGCTGCCCGGGCTGGATGGTACTGAGCCCCCACGTGAACGTCTGTTGGTCAAGCGTGACGAGGCACATGTGGCTGCTGTCGTCAGCCCACATCTCCGAAACAGTTGCGCCTGAGCCAGGTGGCCCCGAGATCGTTTGACCCAGGCGGTCCAGAAAGCCCTGACCGCCGCCTTTGATGGCGCTCCCCGTTTCAAATGCCGAGCCGTCGGGCGCCTGCCTGAGCGAAGCCGACTGAGCGAGCTTGATCGTGCCGCGTGGCTTTCCCGCCCAGTCGAATCCGATCAGCCAGGACGAGTGCTTGGGGTCGTGCACGTAGATCAGAGGTATGCCGGCTGGCGGCGGGCCGTAGTCCGAGACCGGGGTGGGACTGGGGGTCGCCGGCGTGGCGGTCGATGGGTTGGAGCAAGCGCCTGCCAGGCCCAAGACCAAGACCACTGCGGCGGCGAGCGCCAGCGGCGATGCAACCCTCACATGGTCCCTAA
>JBAUTF010000069.1:0-2956 GCA_049582065.1 Candidatus Dormiibacterota bacterium
GGAACCATCAGCAAGGTCGTCCAGGCTCTGCGCAACCAGGGCGCAGGTCGGGTGCTGGTCGCGGCGACTCATCCCGTGTTCACCGGCAACGCGGTCGAGCGGTTGAAGCAGGCTGACGTGGAAGAGGTGATCGTGACCGACTCGGTGCCCATCGACGCAGACAAACTGGGCCCGCCACTCACGGTGCTGTCGGTGGCACCCCTGCTCGCCGAGGCGATCATCCGGGTGCACGAGAACCGGAGCGTCAGCGAGCTCTTCCGTTAGCACGAGGCCGTCATGACTGGCCAGGAGTGGGTCGAGCTCATCGTCTTGGTCCTGTGCTTCTTCATCGCGGCCCTCGCGAGCGGCACCGAGACGGCGCTCACGTCGGTCGGCCGCCTGCGCGTGCGGTTCCTCGCCGAGCAGGGGCACAAGGCGGCGGAGATCCTGCAGCGGTTGCGGGCCGATCCCAACCGCTTCCTGTCCACCGTGCTCTTCGTCAACACGCTGGCCCTGATCGTCGCCTCGAGCACGGCGACGCTCCTGACCGACTCGATCTTCACCAGGATGGGAGTGCCCGCCGAGTGGCGCCTGTGGATGGCGCTCCTGGTGTCGCTCGTGCTCTCAATCCTCCTGTTGATCGCAGCCGAAGTGACACCGAAGACGCTCGCCATCAGCCATGCGGAACGCGTCGCGCTCGCAGCGGCCGGGCCGGTCGACAGGCTCGCGACCTTTCTCGGTCCGGTGCTGTTCGCCGTGACGATCGTCTCGAGAGCCCTGACCGCCGGCCGCGCGGCCCGAGCCCCATACCTCTCGGAGCAGGAGCTGCTCACGCTGCTGCACGTCTCCGAGGAGCAGGGGGTCATCGAGGAGCAGGAGCACCAGATGATCCACGGAATCATCGAGATCGGAGACAAGACGGTGCGCGAGATCATGATCCCGCGCACCGATATCGTCGCGGTCGAGCGCGATGCCAGTCTGCGTGACATCGTCAGGCTCTTCAAGGAGCACCGGCACACGAGGATGCCCGTGTATGAGAACGACATCGATCATGTCGTCGGCTTGCTCCACACCAAGGACCTGCTCCTCTTCTACACGCTGTCCAGCTCGCCGAAGTTCGACCTCGAGAAGATCCTGCGGCCGATCGAGTTCACGCCGGAGCAGAAGAAGGTCGACGAGCTGCTCAACGACATGCGGACGAAGAAGGTCCACATGATGATCGTGGTTGACGAGTACGGCGGGACCGCGGGCCTCGTGTCGCTGGAGGACCTGCTCGAGGAGATCGTGGGCGAGATCCGCGACGAATACGACTCGGCCGAGGAGGAGCAGCTCGTGATCCTCAACGACCACGAGGCGCGCGTCGACGCCGGCTTTCCCCTCGAGGAGCTCAACTCCCGGTTGGGGCTCGCGATCGAGGAATCGGGCGACTACGACTCGGTGGGCGGCTATGTCCACGCCGTGCTCGGCAAGATCGCCCAGGAGGGCGACTCGATCACAGGCGGCCGCGCGAAGTGGACGGTGGAGAAGGTGGTCGGCAGGCGGATCGAGACCATCCGGCTCACCGCCGAGCAGCCCTGGCCTGACGAGGCGCTCGGGCGCAACGGCCATGACGAGGCTCGCTACGGGGAGGACGGAACTGGCCACCTATAGCGACCGTGCCGTCGTGCTGCGCAAGCTCGACTACGGCGAGGCGGACCGCATCTTCACGCTCCTGACTCGCACGCATGGCAAGGTCGGCGTGATCGCCAAGGGCGTCCGTCGCCCCGAGTCGAAGCTGGGACCCTCGCTCGAGCTGTACGGGCACGTGGACGTGCTGCTGGCCAAGGGCAGGGGCGACCTGGACGTGGTCGCCCAGGTGCAGCGCGTGCCCGGTTATCGCATCGAGGGCAATGTCGAGACCATGTCTCACGCGGCGCTGATCGCAGAGCTTGCGGAGCGCGTGTGCGAGGACCGCCATCCCGTCGACGGGGTGTATGAGCTGACGGTGATGGCCCTCTACGAGCTGGCGCGCGAGACCGACCCGCGCCGAGCGTCGGCGTACTTCCTCATGGCGGCCCTGGACCTGCTCGGCTATGCGCCGCAGCTGGCCGCGTGCGTGTCCTGTGAGAAGCCGCTGGCCGCGAAACCGGCGGCGTTCAGCGCGGAGGCGGGCGGGTTCCTGTGCGACAGGTGCGCGCTGCCCGTGATGTCTGTGGTCCCTCTCTCTGCGATCAAGGTGCTTCGCCTGATGGCGGCCGGCGACCTGGATACGTACCGGCGCCTGAAGCTGGACGCGGCCCTGATGTCGTCGATCGAGGGCGTGCTCACTACACAGCTGGAGCATCACCTGGACCGCCGGCTGAAGTCGCTACAGTTCCTGCACCAGATGAGAGGAGTGTCGACATGTTGAAAGGAACCAACGCGTTCAGCGGTTTCTCGGTCAACGACCTGGCGGCGGCCAAAGAGTTCTACGGCGAGACTCTTGGGCTCGAGGTGGAGGGGGCGGCCGAGGGTGCCCTACGACTGAAAGTCGCCGGACCGAACGGTATCTACGTCTACTCGAAGCACGACCATGCGCCCGCGACCTACACGATCCTCAACTTCCGCGTCGACGACATCGACAAGGCTGTCGACGAGCTGACTCGTAAGGGCGTCAAGTTCGAGCGCTACGAGAACATGACCGACGAGAAAGGCATAGCGCGTGGACTCGCCGCCGGTCGGGGCCCGGACATAGCCTGGTTCAAGGACCCGGCCGGAAACTTCCTATCCGTGCTTAAAGAAGAGTGAGGTTGGATTCCCAGATGGGTCTCCCCATCCGGCCCTGCGGGCACCTACTCCACTGGGTGGGGAAGTGAGTCTACTTCCCCATTGATGGGGAAGTACCCGGCGGAGCCGGGGGATGGGGAGGTTGAATTCCTAGATGGGTCTCCCCATCCGGCCCTGCGGGCACCTACCCCACTGGGTGGGGGGGGAAGTGAGTCTCCTTCCCCATTCATGG
>JBAUTF010000070.1:0-7744 GCA_049582065.1 Candidatus Dormiibacterota bacterium
GCCATGTACCTGCCCCACATGTCAGCGCATGAACGTAGATGGGCAAGCACATCGTTGACGGACCATGCGCCTGGGCTCGGGGCACGGTGCAATCGCGCTCGCGGCAGACCGGCGGTAAGCGAGGCGATGGCTTCAGGTTGCTCCCTGAGCTGCGTCAGCAGTTGGTCGATCGTGAGCGGCCGGTCATACACGGCAATGCATTTTGGCCTTGGCCAGATCTACTTTGGTGGTGCGAACCTGGTCAGGTCGCGGCCCATGGTGATGGCGATGTCGGCCACGGTGCCCTCATGCGACCGGGCGCCACCGTTTCGCCATCGAGCACTGGCAGCTTACTGGGTCTGCCCCACCTGGGTGCAGTCCACCTATGTCCGTGCCCCCAGCCACCGGTGGGGGACCTCACGCTCGACCAGACGACGGACTTCAAGCTGCTCCACCAGCCGTCGAAATGAGCTCGAGTGACCGGCCGGGCCTCGCTGACGCCTGCCAGCGGGCCACTCAGTCGGACCAGCGCTCCCGGAGCTTGTTGCCCGCGACGTAGCGCACGGAGCGGCCGCCGCCTTCCTGCTCCAGCCAACCGTCGCGGCGAAGCCGCTGCAGGTCCTGCGCAGCGGTTGGGCTTGCGATGTCGGTCTCACGCCGGTAGTCGGCGTTGGTGACCGGCAGTCCGAGCAGCGCCTGGTCGAGCGCGATGGAGAATCGCTCCGGGTAGCCTTCGTCGCGCGCAAGCTCCTCGCAGAAATCGTGGCGCGCGTATGCGATCTCGAGCCAGCGCCGCCGCTCCGCCGCTTCGAAAACGTGGGCCTCGATGCAGAACTCGATCCACGCCGATACGTCTCGCTTCGGTTCGAAAGTGCGGCCTTGAACATCCTCGAGGACCGCGTAGTACTCACGCGTGTGGCGGCCGAGGTAGGGCTCGATGGAGACGAGCTCGGGACGGAGCAGGCCTTCCTTGGCCAGCACGAGGGACTGCACGACGCGCGCCAGACGCCCGTTGCCATCCCGAAACGGATGGATCGAGACCAGGTTGAGGTGCGCCATCGCGGCGCGCACTACCGGATGACGGGACAGGTCACCTGAGCCGAGCCAGGCCGCCACCTCGCCGACGAGCGCAGGCACCTCGAGCGCGGGGGGCGGGCGGTAGGGGTCGCGGCCGGGCCCGCGGGTAACGATCATCGCGCCGTCGCGAAACCGGCCCGGACCGGCCTCCGGCTGGGGATGGCAGACAAGGAAATGAAGGTCGAGGATCGTCTGCGGAGACCACTCGAAACGCCGGTCGTCGGCGAGCACGGCAACCCGGTCCATCGCTTGCGCGTAGGCGGCGATGATGCGCTGGGTTTCCCCGGAGGTGCCGGACGGGTGCCGCCCCGCCAGGATCTCGACGGTGTCCTCCAGGCTTGCACCGTAGCCCTCGATCGACGTCGACCCGACCGTGGCCTCGGCCGCCGCTAGACGGCGCAGGGCGCCCGTCCAGGGCTGCGCGGAGTCGCCCAGGTTTTGAGCGAGGTACCGGCGCAGCTCGTCGAGCTCGCTCAGGCGATTGAGCAGGGCCGGCGATTTCGGCGGGACCGCGAAGATGGGCATCGCCGAAGTATAGATGAATAATCGATTATTCACCTATGTGCCTGCCACGGATCTCCTGCTAGCTTCATCTCCAGCTGCGAATGGCCGACTACATGCACGATTTGATCTTCGGTGCGGCTCTGCCGCCGAGCGCCCGCGACCACGAGGAGGTGCTCGCCATAGCTGAGCTCGCCGACGAGCTCGGGCTCGACCTCATCGGGTTCCAGGACCACCCGTACCAACCTGGTTTCCTCGACGCCTGGACGTTGCTGTCTTACGTGGCGGGCAGGACGCGGAGCATCCGCCTGTTTCCCAATGTCGCCAACATCCCGCTGCGCCCGCCCGCCGTGCTTGCGCGCAGCGCGGCCGCCCTGGACATCCTGAGCGGTGGGCGCGTGGAGCTCGGTCTTGGCGCCGGGTACTTCATAGAGCCGATGTTCGCGATGGGCGCGCCGCGCCGGACGATGTCGGAGCTGGTCGACGCCCTGGACGAAGCGATCACCGTGATCCATGCCCTGCTGACTCCCGGCCCGCCCGTGCGCTTCCACGGCAAGTACTACTCGCTCGACGGCGCGCGCCCAGGCCCCGCGACTCCGCATCCCATCGCGATCTGGCTCGGCGCGTACAAGCCGCGCATGCTGCGATTGACCGGCCGCGCGGCTGACGGGTGGATCCCCTCGCTGGGCTACGCGTCGCCCGAGGAGCTTGGACCGATGAACCAGGTGATCGACGGGGCATCTGTCGAAGCCGGCCGCGAGCCGTCCGCGATCCGTCGAGGCTTCAACGTCAGCGGGTCGTTTGGCGCGACCGCACGGGGCTTTCTGCAGGGTCCATCGAGGCTCTGGGTCGAACAGCTGGCGGAGCTTGCCCTGCGCGACGGGATCAGCGCATTCGTCCTGGGCACAGGTCCTGGCGGGGAGGGCGACTTGAGACAGTGGGCCACAGAAGTCGTGCCCGCGGTTCGCGAGGCGGTGGCCAAAGCGCGGACCGGCCCTGCGGAGAAAGCGGCGTCGCCCGTGGCCGGCGGTTCGCGACAAGCAGCCTCTCACGCGATACGAGAAGCCGAGCGACTGGTCGGTGAGGACGACACACGGCACGCCGTCGGACGCGCCGGACAGCAAACCCTGCTCGCCATTCACGAGCATCTGCGCCAGGAGCTGGCGCGGCTGCGAGAGGTCATCGAAGAGGTGCGCGAGGGCCGCTCCACGGCAGCCGAGGCCAGGTCTTACCTGAACAACATGACGATGCGCCAGAACTACTGGACGTTGGGCGCGTTCTGTGCGGCTTACTGCCGGGTGGTCAGCGTCCATCACGCGATCGAGGACCAGCAGCTGTTCGTGGACCTAAAGGCGGCAGACCAGTCGCTCGGTCCGATACTCGAGCGTCTTCGTCATGAGCACGAGGGCATCGCTGAGGTCCTGGCGGAGATCGATGCGGCGCTGGTCGCGATGGTCGATGACGAGAAGCGCCTCGATGACACGGAGAATGCGGTCGAGCATCTCAACGACACGTTGCTCGCTCACCTGAAATATGAGGAAGAACAGCTCCTGGGACCAATCGGGCGGCTCGCAATTCGCATCTGAGCCGTGTGCTGTTCGGTCGCCATAAGCTGGATGAAACTCCGGGCCGCGCCGCTATTCTTGGCAGCACTGCACCACCGGAGGCAACATGACACCACTACGTCGCACTACAGTCACCGCATCGTTGTTGAAGCTGTTTCGCAGGTCGCTGCGCTCGCGACCCCAGGTCGAAGGGCCGGGATGCTCTTGCGAGAGATGCCTGAAGGCGTGGCACCGTCACCTTTCCTCGTCCTCCTCGACCGAGCTCAAGGCAGGCTGGCGGCCCGGCGCCGTCTAGGAGCCACGGAAGTCCTTAGGCAACTAGCGGCCCGACGTCGTGGCGGCCGGCCTTTTGCTCGCGCTCTCGGCGATTCAAGGCTGGAACTGGCCGTTGAACTAGGGGATCTACGGGCCCGGTGGCGTGTAGTGCGGCCAAGCGTCCTGCAGTCCTGCCAGCCGGGCTGTGATCTCGCTCGCGCCCGCGATGTCGTAGATGTAGGCCACCCCTGTCGGGGTCGGCGCGCCGCCTAAGCACGTCGAGCAAGCTCGCTCGCCGATGTACCAGACCAGGTCGTTGTTCAGGAACCTGACGCCTGATCGACCGGGCGGCGACGTGTTCGAAACGGTGTTGCCCTGCACGCTGTAGAAGCCCACGCCGCCCACGCCACTCGTGCTTCTGAACGTGTAGGCGATCCACCGGCCATCGGGGGACGAACGGGGCCGGATCCAGTGGAGGGCCATCATCGACGAGAGGCCGCTGCTCGGGTCCCAGCGGTGCATGTTGCCGGATGAGTCTCTGAAGAACAGCCGGCTTGGCACCGACGCCCAGACGGCCATCGTCATCCCTGAGGTCGAGTAAGCCAGAGTCCCGTCGCCGGCGCGTCGAACCTGGTCCGCGGCCGTCTCGCCGCTGCCACCCGCGTGGAAAGTCTGGAAGAACGCGATGTACTGACCGTCGGGCGAGTAGCTGAGGAAGCTGTCGTCCTCATCCGCGTTCGTGCCGCGGCCGGGCACGGCGGGCAGGGTGCTGAGCACGCGGTTGCCCGACGGCCTGGCCAGGTGCCAGGCGTTGCCGTCCATGTAGGTCACGGAGCTTCCGTCCGGACTGATGGCGTACTGGCCCGAACCGAAACCGGCGCTGTACGTGGCCATCACCGTGGTGGCGCCGGTGGCGAGGTCGGCCTTCACAATCTGGTTGTCGGGCGTCTCGTACGCCACGGTCGTCGCGCTCACGAACTGCGGCGCCTGCGCGGTCGGATCGAAGCTGCATACGTTCTTGGCGTTGGCGGGGTCCTGGATGTCCCGCACCACCACGGTCGGGTCGCCGGCCACGCTGCCGATCGCAAGGTTGTCGCCTGCCGGCACCGGAGCGCTGCAGTGGACCAGGCTGGCCGGGCCGGCCGGCGCGGAGGCGGATGGGGCGGCTGACGCCGCGGCTGACGTGGAGGGACTGCTCGTCACGCTCGGCGCCGAGCTCGGGCTGTGCGAGGCGGAGGGCGATCCAGAGCCGCAAGCCACGAGCACCACGATCGCTGCGGCCGATGTCAGGCGCGCGCGCACCGCGTAACAGTACCGGGAGACGCGGGGCTAGGCGATGAGCTGTGCCAGGAGCTTGCGGGTCGACGGCTCGAGCTTCTCGCGCAGCCGGTAGTACACCCAGATGCCGCGCTTCTCGGACTCGACAAGGCCTGCTTCTTTGAGCCTGGCCATGTGGTGCGAGATCGTGGGTTGGCCCACCTCGAGGCCGGCCGTGAAGTCGCATATGCAGATCGGCGCATCGGCCTTCCACAACGAGGCGACCATGGTCAGGCGGGTAGGGTCTGACAGAGCCTTCATCAGAGTCGAAGTTCTGGCGGCCCAATCCGACCTGACGGGCGGCAGCTCGCAGCACGCGCCACGCTCTCGCAGGACTGGCAGTGGTGTCATCGCCACAAGAGCATCATACGCGAATCCATCGACATTCGTCGATGGGATCTGGTAAGCTCAACGCATCGGCGTTCATCGATCAAAGGAGTTGCTCTGCCATGGGTGATGTGAAGGAAGTTGTCAGGTCTCATTACGCGGAGGCGGCCAAGCAGCTCGCCGTGCTTCCGCTCGACTCCGCCGGCTGCTGCCAGGTCGACGGCCCGGACTGCGGCTGCGCCGGATCCTACTCAGCGCAAGAGCTGAAAGATCTGGGCATGGGCGACGGCCTGAGTCTTGGCTGTGGCAACCCGACCGCGCTCGCTCAGCTCGAGCCCGGCCAGGTCGTGCTCGACCTCGGCTCTGGGGCCGGCCTCGATGTGCTGCTGTCGGCCAGGCGGGTCTCGCCGGGCGGCCGCGCGTACGGGCTCGACATGACAGACGAGATGCTCGCGCTCGCCAACCGCAACCGGGAGCAGGCGGGGATCGAGAACGCAACGTTTCTCAAGGGCTCGATCGAGAGCATTCCCCTTCCCGACGCGACCGTCGACGTGGTGATCTCCAACTGCGTGATCAACCTGGCCGAGGACAAGCGAGCCGTGATCAGGGAGGCCTTCCGCGTCCTGAAGCCGGGCGGCCGCTTCGCGGTGGCCGACATGGTCGAGCTGAAGGCGCTCAGCCCTGCGATGAAAGCGCAGCTTGACTCGTGGGCGGGATGCATCTCCGGCACGATCCCAATCGACGAATACCGGGCCGCGCTGGTCGAGGCGGGATTCGAGGACCCCGACTTCCAGGTTCACGCGACTCAGGCTCTTCCGGGAGTCGAAGGCGAGGTCGGCAGCGCGTACATCAGGGCGCGCAAGCCGCTCAGCAGGTAACGATCGGGCGGCGACCTGTTCGTGTCCGAGCGGTCGTCAGGCCGCCTTGGGACGCGCGGCCGTGCGGGGTCGCGCGCGACCCTTGTCGCGGCTGGGGTGCTCGACCACGGCCAGGACCCGGGGCGCGATGAACCTCGCCGTGCGGACCACACCGCCCGTGCGCGTCAGCTCACGGACCTCGACCGTCGTACGAGAGCTGCGCACCTCGACCGTGCGCCCGGCACGGGTCGCCTCGACCACGTACTCGCGCGCCGAACCTGAGCCGGCGTCCACGAGAACCTCTACGAAATCGCCTTTTGCCATGACTCTTTTATGCCCAAATCGGCCCCGATTCATGCGACCCGAGGGTTGCGGCCGGGCAGCTGTGAGGTCAGAATGCCCGGTGCATGGGCAGCGTTCACGCGGGAGACCCGGCCGCCCAACAGGCTCTCCTTCCCCTGACGCTCCAGAACGCGTATCGCTCGCGCTATCGGGCCATGCGCCCCGGATGGCGCTCCAGCGGGGACCAGCTCGAGGCCCTCGTGCGGAGCAAGGCGACCCCCGACAGCCGGGTGCTCGACCTTGGCTGCGGGCGGGGCGGTGTCGTGGAGCTGGTGTGGCGCGACGTCAAGCTGGCCACCGGCCTCGACCCTGACTCGCCATCTCTCGCCGAGCATCGCGCCCCCGGCATGCCCGTCATCAGAGGCGTGGGGGAGCGGCTGCCGTTCGCCGACTCCTCGTTCGACCTGGTCGTATGCGTCTGGGTGCTGGAGCACCTCGAGGAACCCGCGGCAACGCTCCGCGAGGTGTGCAGGGTGCTGCGGCCGGGCGGGCATTTCCTCTTCCTGACCCCCAACCTGCGCAACCCGCTGATGTGGCTGAACCGGCTGGGCAAGGCGTTGCCCCGGCTGCAGCGCCGGCTGGTGCCGCGACTCTACGGGCGCGAGGAGGCGGACACCTTCCCGGTCCGGTACCGGGCCAACACGGTGAGGGCGATTCGCGAGCAGGCCGGCGCTTGCGGGCTGGAGGTCGCGGAGCTTCGCGTGGTGCCAGACCCCACCTACCTCGCGCTCAACTCTTTCATGTTCAGGGCTTCGGTGCTGTCGGAGCGCCTGCTACCGAAGGGCTGGGGCGTGCACCTGCTCGGAGATCTAGTCCGGGCCTAACAGGTAGCCCATCCGGCGCGGCATCCGCGCCAGCTCAGAGACCAGCAGGCCGGGCTTGCGGCCCTGCTCCTCCGCAGTCTCCTTGGCGATCATGGCCTGCCTGACCACGGCTGCGCCCCATGAGCGGAACGGCTGCGGTGGGAACAGGCGAGGCCTGGGGTTGACCATGGGCAGTCTTGCGGTGTCGGTGTCGCGGTCGGTGGCCAGGTCGGCCAGCACCTGCCCCGCGAGGTGGGACGGTGCGACGCCGTTGCCCGTGTAGCCGAGAGCATAGAAGACGTTGCCTGGCTCGAGCGTGCCGAACACCGGCAAATGGGTCGGCGAAACGTCGATCGGGCCGCCCCAGCCGTCCTCGATCGGCACGTCGCCGAACGTCGGGAACATGAGGCGGAAACCCTCCGCGGCCTGTTCGACGGCCCGCGAGTCGTGCGTGAATGCCTCGTCGATCGTGCGGCGCGCGCGGCCGCCCCCGCCGCCGAACGCGATCCGGCCATCGCGCGTCGTCCTGAAGTAGCGCAGCGAGGTGCGGAAGTCGGAGATGAGCTCACCGCCGGTCCAGCCGATCTCTGCAAGGCGGTCTGGCGCGGGCGCCGTGAGCACGATGTAAGAGCTCCACGCGACCAGCCGGCGGCTCAGCTGTGGCCAGCCGGTCGCCCAGGCGTTCAGCGCCAGCACGACTTTCTGCGCGCGCAGGCTGCCG
>JBAUTF010000071.1:0-20923 GCA_049582065.1 Candidatus Dormiibacterota bacterium
CTGCAGCGACGCCCAGATGCTTGCCGGATTGCTGAGCGCGATCACGACGACGGCGAGCGCGACGCCTATGGCTGTAGCTGCGACCCGTCCTGAATTCAGAAGTCGTCGAGCCGGTTTTGTGGCAGGCGCGGCACTGGTCTGGGTTTTGATAGCGGGACAGCTTATCGAGATCGTCTGGGAAACCGCTGAGAGCGGTGGAATGGCGTCGCCGCGCCCGACGACCGCAGGTTGGGGTTCACCTAAGCTTGTCCGGCGATGGCGTCTTTCGACCTGCCGAGCCGGACTCTCTACCAGGGCCGCGACCGCGCGGCTGCGCGGTCCTTCCTGCACGCCATCGGACTATCGGCAGCCGACATCGACAAGCCTTTCGTAGGGGTGTCCAACTGCTGGTCCGAGACCATGCCGTGCAACTTCGGGCTGCGCGAGCTGGCGGCGCCGCTCAAGTCCGGCATCCGCGCCGCCGGCGCGAACCCGATGGAGTTCAACACGATCGCCATCTCCGACGGCATCACCATGGGCACGGAAGGCATGAAGACCTCGCTCGTGAGCCGCGAGGTCATCGCGGATTCGATCGAGCTCGTCGCGCGAGGTCACATGTTCGACGCCCTGTGCTGCCTTTGCGCATGTGACAAGACGATCCCTGCCTCGGCGATCGCGCTCGCGCGCCTCGACCGCCCGGGCATGGTGCTGTATGGCGGTTCGATCATGCCGGGCACCTTTCGTGGACGTCCGGTCGCGGTGGGAGACGTTTATGAAGCGATCGGCGCCGCCGCCGCCGGAAAAATCAGCGATGCGGACCTGGCCGAGCTCGAAGCGGTGGCATGTCCGGGGGCGGGCGCGTGCGGTGGCCAGTACACGGCCAACACGATGTCGATGGTCATGGAGGTGATCGGCCTGTCGCCGGTCGGGTTCAACTCCATACCCGCGACGGATCCCGCGAAGCACCGCGCCGCCGAGGCGCTGGGCCCCGTCACCATGAACCTTCTCGAGCAGGACCTCCGCCCGTCGAAGGTCCTCACACGGCGCGCCTTCGACAACGCGATCGCCGCGGTGGCCGCAAGCGGCGGTTCCACCAACGCGGTCCTGCACCTGCTGGCGCTGGCGCGCGAGGTCGGGGTCGAGCTGGCGATCGACGACATCGACCGCATCAGCCGGCGCACGCCGCTGCTCTGCGACCTCAAGCCGGGCGGGCGGTTCGCGGCCGTCGAGCTGCACCGCGCGGGCGGGATCGCGTTGCTCACGCGGCGGTTGCTCGAGGGCGGCTACATCGACGGCGACGCGATGACGGTGACCGGCCGGTCGCTCGGCGAGGAGTGCGATGCTGTGACCGAAACGGTGGGCCAAGAGGTGGTTGCCCCTCTGTCTCGCCCTCTGCGGGCCGAAGGCGGCCTGGTGATCCTGCGCGGCAACCTTGCCCCGGAGGGGGCCGTGGTGAAGATCACTCAGCACACGCCGGTGTCGCATCGGGGGCCGGCGCGGGTCTTCAACAGGGAGGAGGACGCTTTCGCCGCCGTCTACTCGGGCCGGATCAAGCCGGGGGACGTGGTCGTCATCCGCTACGAGGGACCGAAGGGTGGGCCGGGCATGCGGGAGATGCTCCAGGTGACTGCGGCGATCGTCGGCGAGGGCCTGGGGGACTCCGTCGCTATGGTCACCGACGGCCGGTTTTCCGGCGCGACACGCGGGTTGATGATCGGCCACGTGGCGCCGGAGGCGGCCGCGGGTGGGCCGCTCGCTGCGATCAAGGATGGCGACGTCATCGACATCGATGTGGAGACTCGCAGGCTCGCTGTCGAAGGGATCGACGTCGCGGCGCGGATGAAAGGCTGGTCTCCCCCCGAGCCGAACTACAGCCGGGGAGTCCTTGCCCGATACGCGCTGCTGGTCGGCTCGGCCTCAGAAGGTGCGATGCTGAAGCCCTAGCGCACCTCCCCACCGGTGGGGAGGTCGGCGCGTGGCGCCGGGTGGGGAGGCCCACGTTCGAATCGCAGCCCCAGTTCTACCTGACCGCTGGCAGCCACTCCTGGCGACGCGACTCGTAGGCCGCGATGTCCGAATCGTGCTTTTCGACCAGGCCGATCTCGTCGAGGCCGCCCAGCAGGCACTCCCGCGCGAACGGGTCGATCTCGAACGGGTACGCGAACCCTTCGCCGCGGACCCGCTGCGCCTGCAGATCGACCACCACCTCGGCCGCCGGGTCCTCGGCCGCCAGGTCGATCAGGTGGCGCACCTGGCTCTCCGGAAGCGTCACCGCCAAAAGCCCGGTCTTGAAGCAGTTGGCGCGGAAGATGTCGGCGAAGCTTGGGGCGATGATCGCCTTGAACCCGAAGTCGCGCAGCGCCCAGGGAGCATGCTCGCGCGACGATCCGCACCCGAAGTTCCCGCCTGTCACCAGCACGGTGGCGCCGGCATGCTCCGGCTTGTCCAGCACGAAATCACCACCCGCGCGCCAGTCGAAGAAGAGGAACGGTCCGTAGCCCGTCCGCTCGATGCGCTTCAGGAACTGCTTCGGGATGATCTGGTCCGTATCGACGTCCGCCCGGTCGAGCGGCGCCATCCGGCCCGACACGCGAGCCACCGGTTCCATGACGGCCTACAAGAGCTCCCGCACGTCGACAAGGTGGCCGGTGACCGCCGCCGCCGCCGCCATGGGAGGGCTCATCAAGTGCGTGCGCCCGCCTGAACCCTGCCGGCCTTCGAAGTTCCGGTTCGAGGTTGAGGCGCAGCGCTCGCCAGGCGCCAGGATGTCCGGGTTCATGCCGAGGCACATCGAGCATCCGGCGTTTCGCCACTCGAAGCCTGCGGCCTTGAAGACAAGGTCGAGCCCCTCGTCCTCCGCCGCCCGCTTGACCGAAGTCGAGCCCGGCACCACCATCGCCCGGACCTGCGGATGCACGTGTTTGCCCTGGATCACGCTGGCGGCGGCGCGCAGGTCTTCCAGCCGCGCGTTGGTGCATGAGCCGATGAACACCCGGTCGATCGCGATGTCGGCCAGGGCCATGCCGGGCTTGAGGTCCATGTACTTCAAGGCGCGCTCGTCCGTGTCCGATCGAGGGGCTGGAACGCGGCCTGTGACCGCCACCACCTGCCCCGGGTTGGTGCCCCAAGTGACGTGAGGCTCGAGGCGGGACGCGTCGATCGAGATGTCGGCCCCGAACGGCGCCCCTTCGTCGGTTGACAGGGACCGCCAGTAATCGAGCGCGGCCTCCCAGGCCCCGCCGCGGGGGGCGTATGGGCGGCCTTCCACGTAAGCGAACGTCGTGTCGTCCGGCGCCACCATCCCGGCTTTCGCGCCCCACTCGATCGACATGTTGCAGACCGTCATGCGGCCTTCCATGCTCAGCTTGCGAATGGCCGAGCCGCGGTACTCGACCAGGTGCCCCTGGCCCGCGGAGATCCCGGTCTTGCCGATCACGCTGAGCACGATGTCCTTCGCCGTGACGCCGATCGGCAGCTCACCCTCGACCGTCACCGCGAGATCGCCCAGCCGGTTTTGCGGCAGGCACTGCGTGGCCAGCACGAGCTCGACCTCCGACGTCCCGATGCCGAAGGCCAGGGCCCCGAATGCCCCGTGCGTCGACGTGTGCGAGTCGCCGCAGACGATCAGCATCCCGGGCTGGGTGAGGCCCAGCTCCGGGCCGATCACGTGTACGATCCCCTGCCGCCGGCTGCCGATCTGGTGCAGGGGGATGCCCTCGCGCCGGCAGTTGTCGGCCAGCACCTCCATCTGCTTGCGGGAGAGCTCGTCGGCCGCCCGCAAGCCGCCCCGCGTGGGGACGTTGTGGTCCATCGTCGCCACGGTCAGGTCGGGCCGGCGCACCCGCCGCCCGGCGAGCTTGAGGCCCTCGAAAGCCTGGGGAGAGGTGACCTCGTGGACGAGGTGCAGGTCGACGAAAAGCAGGTCGGGCTCCCCGGCGGTGGTGCGGACGACATGGGCGTCCCAGAGCTTCTGGGCGAGCGTCCGGGCCGGCTTTTCCATCGGGACGCCAACTTTACCCAAAGCCTGTGGATAAGAATTTGTGGCTGAGATACAACTGCAAAGGCCGCTCGGCTCGTTAAGATGCACAAACACATGGCACAGCCCGCCCGCGGCCTCGTAGCGCTCCTTGGCCTCCTTGGCCTTCTTGGCATTCTCCAAACGGGGGCGCGCGCGACCTAACAGACACCACCAAGTAGATCGCAAAAGCCCCCGACCGAGAGGTAGGGGGCTTCTTCATTTTCCAAGGAGTAAGGAGTCCTGAATTGACCGGAGCCGACATGGTGTTGGAAGCGCTGGAGCGCGAGGGAGTCGAATTCATATTCGGCTACCCCGGCGGCGCGAACCTGCCCATCTACCAGCACCTGCCCGAGCATCCGACGCTGAGGCACATCCTGGTCCGCCACGAACAGGGGGCGGCCCACATGGCGGACGGCTACGCGCGGGCCTGCGGTAAGCCGGGGGTGGTTTTCGCCACGTCCGGGCCCGGCGCTCTGAACCTGGTCACGGGGCTCTGCACCGCCTACATGGACTCGGTGCCCATGATTGCCATCACCGGCCAGGTCAACAGCACTCAGGTCGGGCGCGATGCCTTCCAGGAGTCGGACGTGATCGGCGCTACGAGCTCGGTCACCAAGCACAGCTATCTGGTGACGAGCATCGACCAGCTGCCTCGAGTCATCCATGAGGCATTCCACATCGCGACCACCGGCCGGCCCGGCCCGGTCCTGATCGACATCTGCAAGGACGTGCAGCAGGCCGAGGCCGAGCGAGTCACGCCCGAACGGCTCGAGATCCCGGGCTACAGGCTGAACGGCCACGTCGACCTCGGTGACGCGGAGAGGGCGGCGAAAACCCTTTCTTCAGCGGAGCGCCCGGTCATCCTGGCCGGCCATGGCGTGTTGTTGAGCCACGCAGAGCGAGAGCTCATGCAGCTTGCCGAGAAAGCGGGCGTGCCGGTCGGCACGACCCTTCTCGGCATCGGCGCCTTTCCGGTGCAGCACCCGCTCTCACTGCACATGACCGGCTTCATGGGCACCGGATGGAACCTCAAGGCGGTGCAGAACGCAGACGTCCTGATGATGGTCGGCATGCGGGTTGACGACCGGGTCACCGCGCGACTCGCCGACTTCGCCCCCAAGGTCAAGACCTTCATCCACGTCGACATCGATGGGTCGGAGATGGGCAAGAACGTCCGCTCCCATATCGAGCTGGTCGCCGACGCTCGCAATGCCCTCGAGGCGATGATCCCGCACGTCGGGCCGGTGGACGCGGGCCGCGGGCGTTGGCTCGCGCAGATCGACGCCTGGCGCGAGGAGCACCCGCTCCGGTTCACGCGCTCCAATGGCCATTTGCAGCCGCAGGACGTGCTGATAGACATGTACAAGAGGTGCCGCAGCGAGGCGATAGTCGTCGCTGACGTCGGCCAGAACCAGATCTGGGCGGCGCTTTGGTGGAATTACGACCGCCCCGGGCTGTTCATCAACTCGGGTGGCGCGGGCACGATGGGCTTCGCCCTCCCGGCTGCGATCGGCGCCAAGTTCGGCCGGCCCGAGCTGCCGGTGTGGTGTGTCGCCGGAGAAGGCGGCTTTGTCATGACCGCGCAGGAGCTCTCGGTCGCGGTCGAGCACCAGCTCGACGTCAAGATCGTGATCCTCAACAACTCGTCGCTCGGCATGGTCCGCCAGTTCCAGGACGACTTCTACGGCGGCGTGCGGTCGCAGGTCGACCTTACCCATATGCCCGACTTCATCAAGCTTGCCGAAGCTTATGGCCTGCCCGCCATCCGTGTCGACCGGCTCTCGGACGTCGCGCCGGCCATGGATGCCGCCGAGCGCGCCAAGGGCCCATTCCTGATCGACTTCCGAATCGACCCGGAGGCGAACGTGTACCCGATCGTCCCGCTGGGCAAGAGCTTGAACGACTTCTGGGAGGCACCCGACAAATGACGCTGCTGCATGCCGGACCCCCCCACCCGCCGGCTTCGCCGCCGACCTCCCCACGCAGTGGAGAGGAGAAGATCCGGGTGCTTTCCGTGCTCGTCGAGGATGGCTCGAACACGCTCAGCAAGGTGTTGGGCCTGATCCGGCGCCGCGGCTTTCACGTGCGGTCCATCTCGGTGGGCCCGAGCAAGCAGCCTGGCCGTTCGGTGATGACCCTGACCATCGACTCCGGCCACGCCGAGGTCGACCAGGTGCGAAAGCAGCTCGACCGGCTCGTTGAGGTGGTCGAGGTCCACGATCTCACCGGCCACGAGGTGCACAGCCGCGAGCTGGTGGTGGCGAGAGTTTCCGCCGGCGAGGTCGACGGTCTGTTGAAGCGTGGCGCGCGCGTCCTGGACAGCGGCCCGGACGGCACCACGGTCGAGTTCGCGGGAGAAGGCAAGGACGTCGGGGACTTCGTCAACGAGTTGACCCGGCATGGAATCGTCGACGTGGTCCGCTCCGGTCCCGTCGTCTTGAGGAGAACCGCATGAAGATCCATTACGACCGCGACTGCCCACCCAGCCTGGGCGAGCCTATCGCGGTGATCGGTTACGGAAGCCAGGGCCGTGCCCACGCGCTGAACCTGCGCGACAGCGGAGAGGACGTCCGCGTCGGGCTCTATCCCGGCAGCAAGTCCATCGAGCGCGTGGAGGAGGACGGCCTGCGGGCCGTGCCGGTGCCGGAAGCGGTGTCGGAGGCGACGGCCGTCATGGTCCTGACACCGGACGCCGGTCAGGGCAAGCTCTTCCGAGAGTCGATCGAGAAGAACCTTCAGCCGGGCTCGCTGCTCCTGTTCGCGCACGGCTTCTCGATCCACTTCGCCCAAATCAAGCCCGACCAGAACATCGACGTCGCGATGATCGCGCCCAAGGGCCCCGGTCACCTCGTGCGCAGCACCTACCTCCTGGGCCAGGGCGTCCCTGCCCTGATCGCGGTGCACCAGGACTCCACCGGCCGTGCTTGGCAGCGCACGCTCGCTTACGCTCGATCGCTGGGCGCCGGCCGAGCCGGGATCCTTGAGACGTCATTCAAGGAAGAGACCGAGACCGACCTGTTCGGCGAGCAGGCAGTGCTCTGCGGCGGCGTCAGCTCGCTCGTCAAGACCGGTTTCGAAACGCTGGTCGAGGCCGGCTATCAACCCGAGGTCGCGTATTTCGAGGTCCTGCACGAGCTGAAGCTCATCGTCGACCTGATGTACCGCGGCGGGCTCGGGTTCATGCGCTACTCGGTGTCCGATACCGCGGAGTACGGCGACTACGTCTCGGGCCCTCGAATCATCGACTCGCACGTGCGCGAGCAGATGCGACAGGTGCTGCACGAGATCCAGGACGGCAGCTTCGCGGAGCGCTGGCTGGACGAGAACTCGAACGGGAGGGAAGGATTCATGAGCATGCGCCGCAAAGATGCCGAGCACCCGGTCGAGAAGGTTGGTCGCGAGCTTCGCTCGATGATGACCTGGTTGGAGCCTGTAGAGAAATGAACGAGTCGAGCCCGGACCGAGTATTTATCTTCGACACGACGCTGAGAGACGGCGAGCAGTCGCCCGGCTTCCACCTCGACGCCAACTCCAAGCTCCGCATCGCGCGCCAGCTGGAAAAGCTCGGGGTGGACGTCATCGAGGCCGGTTTCCCGATCTCGTCACCCGGTGACTTCGAGGCCTGCCGCCGGATCGCGCGAGAGATCCGGGGCGCAAGCGTGACCGCTCTGGCCCGCGCCGTCCGCGAGGACATCGACGCCGTATGGGGCGCTATCAAAGAGGCCGAGAAGCCCCAGATCCACATCGTCCTTTCCGTGTCCGACGTGCATATCGATCGCAAGCTTGGAATGACCAGAGAACAGGTGCTGAAGCGGGGCGCCGAGATGGTCGCCTACGCGCGCTCGCTGTGCGACGTTGTCCAGTACTCGCCAGAGGACGCGGGGCGGGCCGACATCGATTACCTGGTCCAGACCGTCGAGACGATGATCGGCGCGGGCGCCAACGTGATCAACATCCCGGACACCACCGGCTACTGCCTGCCGTGGGAGTTCGGCGACATCGTCCGCCGCGTCATCAACGAGGCGCGCGGCAGCGAGAAGGCTCTGTTCTCGGTCCACTGCCACAACGACCTGGGATTGGCGGTCGCCAATACCCTGGCGGCGCTGTCGGCGGGCGCGCGTCGGGTCGAATGCACGATCAACGGAATCGGCGAACGAGCCGGCAACACCTCCCTGGAGGAGGTCGTGATGCTGCTCCGCGTGCGTCAGGCCAAGCTGGGCCTGGAGTGCGGCGTCGACACGCGGGAGATCACGCGCACATCCCGGCTGGTCGCCGAGCTCACCGGCACGCCGGTGCAGCCCAACAAGGCGGTCGTGGGCGCGAACGCTTTCGCGCACGCGTCGGGCATCCACCAGGACGGTGTGCTGAAGGACCGCCTGAACTACGAGATCATGAAACCGGAGGACGTCGGCCTGTCCGACTCGCGCATCGTGCTCACCGCGCGCTCAGGCCGCCACGCCTTTCACCACCGCCTCAACCGACTCGGCATCACACTCGCGGACGGCAAGGCCGAGGTCGCGTGGCAGCGCTTCCTCGCCGTCGCGGACACCAAGAAAGAGGTGACGGACGAGGACCTGCGGAAGATCGTCTCGGCGGCGGAGGCCGACGGCGACGGTCATGAAGGCAACGGGAAAGGAAGCGGTAACGGTCATGAAGGCAATGGTCATCCGCCCGTGACCGACCAGCTGCACGACCACAACCACGTCGCCGACACGCTTCGCCACCTCATTTTCGGCTGAGCGTCTGGGGGTGAAAACAGAGGGGAAAAAGGTTGCCTACCAGGGAGAGCCCGGCGCCTATTCGGACGAGGCGGTGGCGGCCTTGTTTCCGGGCGCGGAAGCGGTCGGTTTCCCGACCTTCCGTCTCACGTTCGAAGCGCTTTCGGTGGGCGCGGTCGAGGCGGCCGTGCTGCCGGTCGAGAACACGACGGCCGGCGTGGTGCAGGAGGTTTCCGACCTGTTCTGGGAGCTGCCCGGGTTGCGGATCGTGCGCGAGCACGTGCAGCCCGTCCGCCACTGCCTCCTGGGCTGGCCGGGCCCGGTCGAGCGCGCCCTGTCGCATCCGCAGGCCCTGGCGCAGTGCGACAGGTACCTGCACTCGAGGCAGATCCGGTCGGTCTCGTATCACGACACCGCCGGAGCTGCGCGGGCCGTGGCTGAGCGCCGCGAGCCTGGCACCGCCGCCATCGCCAGCCGCTCGGCGGCCGCGCGCTATGGGTTGTACGTCCTGGCCGAGGGGATCCAGGACGACTCCGAAAACCGGACCCGCTTCATCGTGGTCGAGCGTGGCGATGCGGCTCGGCCCGCCGGGGCGACCGGCCCGGCCAAGTGCTCGCTCGCGTTCGTCGCGGCGCACCGTCCGGGCAGCCTCGCGCAGGCCCTCGACTGCTTCGCGCGGCGAAACCTCAACCTCACCCGCCTCGACAGCCGCCCGATGCAGGGCCGGCCGTTCGAGTACCGCTTCTACCTCGATTTCGCGGTCAACGGCAGCGCGGAGGTGGCGGAGGCGGCGTTGAGCGACCTGGAGGAGGCCAGCGCGGAGATCAGGCTGTTCGGGACTTACCCGGCGGCGTAAGCCCTCACGACTCATCGGGGGCTGCAGACAGGACGGACCTCCCCATCCGGCCCTTCGGGCCACCTTCCCCACAGGGGGGAAGAGCGGCACCTCCCCACGCGGTTGGGGAGGCAGCGGGGAAGAGGTGCAGGCCGCGGCGGGAAGCACGTTGACCGCGACCTGCGACGGCCAAGGTAACTTAACAGCGCCATTAAGTCCAGCCATTAACTTTCGCGCCGGTGGAGGCGCACGGTTTACATATGTCACCTACCGCAGTGGTGACTGCTTCCGCTAGAGTGTCCCCGTGGCGGGGAGCAGGAACGTTCCAGATACGGAGCCTGGCCGCTCCAGAACCCACCGGCGCCGCCTTCCTGGAGTCGCTCTTCGCGCAGGCTCGGTCAAGCAGGCGAGGCAGGAAGCGGGCCTCAGCCTCGCCCAGGTGGGCAAGGGACACGTCACGGCGCCGGCGATCTACCTGATCGAGACCGGCCGCACGCGCCCATCGCTCCCGACTCTGGAGCACATAGCCCAGCGCACGGGCAAGCCGGTCGAGTTCTTTCTCGCGGATCCCGCGGGCGCGACCGACGAGACGCAGGCCAGGCTCGCCCAGCTGGAGGCGAAGGTCGCCGAGGGTCGCTACGCCGAAGCCGTCGAATTGGGTGGCGCGCTGCTGGAGCTCGGGACGTCCGCCTACAGGTTGGGGAGAATTCGCTACTTCCTCGCCATAGCCCACCTGCAGCTGGGCCAGCCGGAGCGCGGAGTGGCGTTGCTCGCTGACGCGCGGGCGCATTTCGAAGCCATCAACGACGGTGTAATGCTGGCCGAATGCCTCGGCGCGCAGGCGACGCTGGCCTATATGACCCGGCGGCCGGACGCCCTTGAGCTCGCGGAAAGGGCCCTCGAGGTCTGCCGGTCCCTCAACCCGGTCCCGCTGCCGACCGAGGCGAGACTCCTCGGGATCGTCGCGACCGCGCACGTCGCCAACAGGGACTGGGAGAAGGCGATCGAGCTCTACGAATCCGCCATCGAAGCCTCTGGGTCCCTGTTCGACCTGAAGCGGCTGGCCGCGACCTATAGCGGGTTGGGCAGCGCATACCACGCCCTGGGCCAGATCGACACCGCCGCCAGGTACGCGATGCGCGCGGTGGCCCTGCTCGAGATCCTGCGAGACCGCGTGGCGCTGGCTCGCTCGGAAAACGCCCTCGGCTTGATCTTGAAGGCGCGGGGCGCTCAGTCAGCGTCACAGCAGCACCTCGACCGGTCAGTCGAGCTGTCACCCGAGTCCGAGCTTGGCGTAGACCGCAGCTTTGTGCTGTTGAGCCTGTGCGAGCTCTGCCTCGAGCAGGGCAACGTCGACCAGGCGAGCTCTCACGCCCATGAGGCGCTCAAGCTTGCGATGAGCTGGAACGAAGGCTCCAATGTGGCGGAGGCCCACGTCATGTTGGGTCGCATAGCCGACCGCCACGGCGACCCGGCGACCACCGACCGAGAGTTCAAGCTGGCGATCCACGGCTTCGAGAACGCCGGCGCCCGGGAGAGGCTTTTCCAGTGCCACGGGGTCTACGCCGAGATACTCGAGAGGCGCGGTGACGTCGCCGAGGCCTACGCCCAGATGAAGCTTGCGCTCCAGGCAAGCCGTTCCGGCCTGATCCGGGAGGGGGTCGCGGAGACGTTCAAGCGCCAGGCCGGCAACTCGGGCTAGCGCCACGGCCCGCCGGGGCTTCCCTGCCGGAGCGGAATTCACCGCGGTGCGTGCTAACGTAGGTTTTGCCGTTCCGGCGGCGACTCCACAGGCGTAGGGGAGGTTTTCCGACCTGGCGAAAGCGCTCCGCAACTCCAAGTTCTCCCTGACCGCGGAATCGATAATCGCCGACTATCGACTGGCGTACAGCAGCCGCCGGGCCAGCATCATCGGGCGAGCCGAGGTGCTCCGCGGGAACGCCACATTCGGCATTTTCGGCGATGGCAAAGAGGTCGCCCAGCTGGCCATGGCGAAGACTTTCCGCCCGGGCGACTGGCGCGCCGGTTACTACCGCGACCAGACCTTCATGTGGGCGACCCGGATGTCCAACGTCCGCGACTTCTTCGCCCAGCTCTACGGCAATGCAAGCCTTGACGCGGAACCCGCCTCGGGCGGACGCCAGATGGGCAACCATTTCGCCACGCGGTTCCTGGACGAAGGCGGGGTTTTCACCAGGTCGATCGACATGCCGAACTCGAGCGCCGACGTCTCCAACATCGCGGGCTGGATGCCTCGCCTGGTCGGGCTCGCCTACGCCTCCAAGCTCTACCGTGAGAACCCGCAGCTCAAATCGGCGCAGGACGGCTTCTCCGTCAAGGGCAACGAGGTCGCCTTCGGCACGATCGGAGATGCGGCCACGAGCGAGGGGCTGTTCTGGGAGTCGATCAACGCGGCCGGAGTGCTCCAGGTCCCGATGGCGATGTCGGTCTGGGACGACGGGTACGGCATCAGCGTCCCCATCACGGCCGAGACCACCAAGGCGTCCATCTCGGATGTGCTCCGCGGGTTCACGCCCGACGACCGGCCGGGGATCGACATCCACGTCGTGCGTGGCTGGGACTACCAGGCGTTGGTCGAGACCTACTCGGCCGGGGTCGAAAAGGTCAGGCGCGAGCACAAGCCCGCGCTCTTCCACGTCACAGAGTTGACGCAACCCCAGGGCCATTCCACGAGCGGCAGCCACGAGCGCTACAAGACGAAAGAACGTCTGCGCTTCGAAAAGGAGTACGACTGCGTGGCCCGGATGCGGGACTGGATCATCGAGTCCGGCATCGCGAGCGAGTCCCAGCTCGAGGGCTGGGAGGCGGCCGACAAAGAGGCGGTCGAGGCGGCGCGTGACCTCGCGTGGGAGGCATTTCAGAATCCCATCCGGGCCGAGAGGGACCGCGCGGTGGCGGTCCTCAAGAGCGTGGACATGCCGGAGGTGGCCGGCCTCACGAGCGAGCTCCAGGACGCCGGCAAGGTGACCCGGTCGCTCGTGATGTCCACGACGACTCGCGCGCTGCACCTGCTGCGCGGCATCGAAACCCCGGCGCGGACGGGGCTCGCCCGGTTTGTCGACGAGTACCGGCGGCAGAACGTGGAGCGCTACAACTCCCACCTCTACAGCCGCTCCGACGAGTCACCCCTGAAAGTGCCCGCGGTGGAGGCCGTGTACAGCGACAAGTCGCCGCTCGTCGACGGACGCCAGGTCCTCGTCCGCAACTTCGACGCCAACTTCGCCCGCGACCCGCGCATTTTCGTGATCGGCGAGGATGTCGGCCGCCTGGGCGACGTGAACCTGGTCTTCGAGGGACTGCAGGCCAAGTACGGCGAGCTCCGGTTGACCGACACAGGCATACGCGAAGCGACGATCCTCGGACAGGCCATCGGCGCCGCGATGCGCGGGCTGCGCCCAATCTGCGACATCCAGTACCTCGATTACTTCCTGTACGCGCTGCAGACCGCGTCGGACGACCTTGCGACGCTTCACTGGCGCTCAGTCGGCGGACAGAAGGCTCCCGTCGTGATCCGGACCAAGGGCCACCGGCTCGTGGGCATCTGGCACTCCGGCTCACCGATGTCGGTCCTGCTCAATGCGCTGCAGGGGATCTACATCGCGGTGCCACGCAACATGACGCAGGCCGCCGGCTTCTACAACACTCTGTTTCGCGGCGACAACCCCGGAGTGGTGATAGAGGTGCTCAACGGCTACCGGCTGAAGGAGCGGGTTCCGGACAACATCGGGGAGTTCACGATCCCGCTCGGCGTGCCCGAGATCCTTCGCGAGGGGACGGACGCGACGGTGGTGACGTACGGTGCCTGCTGCGGCATCGCGCTCGACGCCGCCAAGTCGCTCGAAAGCCTTGGCGTGTCGTGCGAAGTGATAGACGTGCAGACGATGAACCCGTTCGACATCCACCACTCGATCGTGCGGTCAGTCGAAAAGACGCACGCGCTGGTGTGCCTCGACGAAGATGTGCCAGGTGGAGCGTCCGCGTTCATGCTCCAGCAGATCCTCGAGGTGCAGCAGGGGTGGTGGCATCTCGACGCTGCACCACGCACCCTCCCGGCCTCGCCCAACCGGCCGGCGTACGGCCCGGATGGGGATTACTTCACCAAGCCGAACCGGGAAAGCGTGGTGGAGGCCGTCTACCAGGTCGTGCGCGAACGGCAGCCGTGGAGATTTCCGGCGCTCGACTCCTGATGCGCCTCGAGGCCTACGCCGGCCCGTCCGGCAGGTAGTACATCACCGCCAGCGCCGGGGCGCGGCTGAGCAGCGAGATCCCTTCCAGCATGTATCCGATCCATCCGCCTGCCGCTGCCGCAGCCAGGGGCGGGATGGTCCGCTTGGGGGCGCGCGCCTCGCGAAGGGGAGCGGAGTCCGGGAGCCCGGCGAGCGCCCGAGCCTTGCGCACGCCGGCGTTGAGGCCGCCCATCTCGTCGACGAGCTTTCGCTCGAGCGCCTGGCGACCCGTCCACACCCTTCCCGCCGCGATGGGCTGCACCTCGTCGGCGCTCATCTTCCGCGACCTGGACACCACGTCCACGAACAGGCCGTAGATGCGCTCCACCTCGCGCCTCACCATCGTCCGCTGCCCGTCGGTGTACGGTTTCTCGTCGCTTTCGAGGGTGACGTTGTCGCCGAACTCCACAGTCTCCCGGTTGAGCAGCAGCTTGGCCCACATCGCTCCCGTGACGAGCTTGCCGGTCAGGACTCCGATCGACCCGGTCAGGGTGCCGGGCCGCGAGATGATCCACGAACCGGGCGTGGCGACCCAGTAGCCGCCCGAGCCTGCCACCGGTCCCATGACGACGACGAGCGGCTTGCGCGAGGCCACGAGGGCGAGCGCCTGGCGCATCGCCTCGGACGCCGTCGCAGAGCCTCCGCGCGAGTTGATGTACAGGACCGCGGCGGCGGCTCGCTTGTCAACGGCCACCTGGCGCGCCACCTGGACCACGGTGAGGTCGCCCGCGCGCTCCTCGCCCAGGAAGGGAACTTCCACGGGCGGCTGGATGGGCATGCGGCTCGAGCGGCCGTCGACGATGGTGCCTTCGATTCGGATCATCGCCACGTACTTGCCGCGGCCCAGGGTCGGCGCCGGCCCGCGCATCGCCCGGCGCGCTCTTTCCCAGGTCCCCAATGTCACCGGTTTTGATGCGCCGCGGCCGAGGTGGTCTGCCAGCTGCTCCTCGGGGACGATGCCGTCCACGACGTGCTGCGCCGCCGCCGCCTCGTCGCCGTACGGAGATCCGTCGATGATCGCCTTCGCAGCCTTGTTGTCGACATGGCGGCTTTCGGCGATGGCCTCCACCAGCTCCCGGTAGTGGGAATCGAGCAGCCAGGTCAACTGGTCGCGGTACTCGTCGGACATGGCCGACCTGGTGAGCGTGTCGGCCGCCGTCTTGTAAGGAGAGATCGCCACGAAGTCTGCCTCGACCCCAAGCCTCGCCAGCCCGTCGGCGAGGAACATCCCGGTGGTCGCGACGCCGAGCGGCTGCACCGCGCCGACCGGCATGAGCAGGATCTCGTCGCACGCGCATGCGAGGTAGTAGGTGCCGGTGGTGTAGAACGGCGCCCAGGCGACCACGCGCTTGCCCGTATTGCGTAGTGTCGCCACCAGCTCTCTCAGGTCTTGGAGTGAGGCCATCGGCATGCCGACCGGCCGCAGGTGCAGGACCACTCCCTTGATGCGAGAGTCACGCCCGATCGCCTCGAACCGTTCGCCGAGCTCCTTGATGCTGAGCCGCGGCCGCGATGTGAGGCGCTGCCACAACGGGCGCGGGGGATCGGGCAGGGCCGGCAAATCATCCTCGAGCAGAAGCTCGACGAAATCGGGCGGCGCGGCCAGCGAGCGCCGGGCGCTCGTGAGCAGCCACCACAGGTAGCGGAACGGAAAAAGGAGCACTGAATCCCCGCCTCTCGACGAGAGAGTCTAACGAGCGGCCGAGCTCAGACCACCTTCGAGATCTCGAGCTCCTGTCCCAGCTCCTCGCTCAACCGCGACGCCCCGTACTCGTGGCCCACGTGCTGGTGGTAGGGCACGCCACTGAACAGGTGGTGTGACCGCGTCGGGATGTCGACGTTGGGCGCCCATTCCTTTCGCTGCAGCGCCATGTAGCCCTCTTCCTTGTCCTTCTTCAAGTCGCCCAGCAGCACGGACATGGCGTAGCCGGCCGCGTGCTGCAGGGCCAGCGTGATGAAGATGAAACCGACGCCGTGCTGGCCGAGCTCCTCCCACGTCATCGGGTCCTTCTCGTTGAACCACTTGAAGGATGACGAGTAGTTGAACGCGAAGCGCGCCTTGGGAAACCTCTTGCGAATCTCCGTGAAGAACTTCTCCGAGGGCCCCCGCTCGGCGGTCGGAAACTCGCACCAGAGCAGGTCGGGCACGCCGCTGTCGAGGTAGCGCAGGCCGCGCTCGATCGCCAACCCCATGCCACGCTTCGACTCGGGCGCCTCGGTGGCGGATACGCCGTCGGTGCGGGCGATGATGACGAAGTCCTTGTGACCGAGGTCGTCCGCGGCGTTCCGCATCATCCTCAGCTTGCCGACGTACTCGTCAGCCGAGATGAGTGCCTTGCCCGCGATGTGCCCGCAGCGCTTCGGCATGACCTGATCTTCGAGGTGGGCCGCGGCGACGCCGCCTCGCACATAGAGGTCGATGGTCCGCTGCACGTTGAACAGGTTCCCGTAGCCGGCGTCCATGTCGACGACCACTGGCGGGATCTCGAGATGGACCGGTGGCGCGCCCTTCTCCGGGTCGCCCATGGCCATGGTGAGCTGGAACTTGCGCAGCGCGCTCACGGTGCGGCGTGCGCCGTCTGCGATCTCGACCGAGGAGTAAAGGTCCATGTCGGTGGTGCCAAGGTGACCGACGGCGAAGGAGTAGCCGCTGAAGTACACGGCGTCGAAGCCGTGGTACATGACCAGCTCGGCGCCCATCGGGTCGTACACGCCGGGGCCGAAGACGTAGGGCTTGGTCGCAAGCAGCCGCCTCAGTCGCTTGCTCGGCTCCTCGTTGCGCGACGCCGGGACTTTGAACCCTTCCGGGAGAAGGGGCGTCGAGACAAGGTCCATTGCGGGCCTCCTTAGATCAGGTTCTGGCTCGGGCAACGCGCCCGGGGGGAGCGACTACTCGTTCTCGTGGTCGCAGTTGCAGGGTTCCGGGCACTCGCACTCATGCGGCGAGGCTTCGGTCTCCAGCTCTTGCGATCGGTCGTGACCATCCATGGGCTCCAAGCTATCAAGGCTGGCGATATAAATCCAATTGATTGATTTGATAAGACCCATCGGAAAAACCGATGCAAGGTTCGGGCCGGGCTGTGCGTTCTATACGCTCAGTCTCTCTTCTCGAGCAGGGTGAGGAAGGCGGCGACGATGCCTTCCGGCTTGCCGGCGTCTCGCCGGCGATAGGCGACGATCGAGTTGTGCATCCGCGGCGCGTCGTTCATCTTGACCACGCACAGCGTGCCTCCGGCAACCTCGCGGGCGACCGCGCTCCCGGGCAGAAGCGCCACGCCGAGACCGCGCTCGACCATCTTCTTGGCCGCTTCGATCGAATCCAGCTCCATGAGTCCCCTGGGCTTCACGCCCGCCGAAAGAAATGCTCCCTGGGTGATCTCGTAATAGCTCGATGTCCGGTCGAACATGATCAGCTTCTGTGCGGCCACCTCGGCCATTGGAACGTCCTCGCGTTTCGTGAATGGGTGGTCCGGCGCGCAGACGAGCACGAGCTCCTCGGTGTGGAAGGGTCGAAGCTCGATGTCGGGATGACGGATAGCGCGTCCGAGGCCGATCTGCACCTCGTCCCGCAGGACCAGGTCGACCACGTCCTCCGAGTGCCCGGTGCGCACCGATACCTCGACCCTGGGATGCTCCGCGACGAAGCGCTCGAGCAGCTCGGGAAGCACGTACGTGCTGACGGCCGGCGCGGCCGCGATCATGAGGTGGCCCGCCGATGCGGTCATCACCTGCTCCAGCGCGTCACGGCCTTCGACCAACGCGCGCAGGGCGCGCTCGGCGAATGGGACCCACGCCCGCCCGGCGTCGGTCAGGCGCATGCCGTGCGGCGTGCGAAGGAACAGGGCCGCACCAAGCTCGCGCTCGAGCCCGTGCAGACGCGCGGTCAGCGTGGGCTGGGTGATGAACAGGGCCTCGGCGGCCCGGCTGACGCTGCCGCGCCTGGCCACCTCCAGAAATCCCTCGACCTGCACGAGCTGGATCCCGCTTGCTTTGCCACGTGATTCGTCTATGGCCACGGGCGGATCGACAAATTCTATCTATACCTCCTTCCCCGCTGCGCGGGGAAGGTGGACCGCAGGGCCGGATGGGGGAGACCCGGGTTCAGATGGGCCCTAGGAGGACTTGCGGAGCAGCACCCTCGCGGCGGCGATCGCCACCGCCCAGACAGGGGCCATCGTGATCACGAAAGGCCTGATCGTGTCGCTCGCCGAGTTGGAGCCGCGGTCGAAGGCCTGGAAGACCAGGACGGTCCCGAAAAGCAGGACGACCAGCCCGACCGCGAGCCATGCGATCGTGCCCCGTCTCATGCCCAGTGTCCTACGCCAGAGGTTCGTGCGCAAAGTCGCGGCACCAGCGGTCGGTGCCAAGGCACGGGTGGCGCACCGAGGAGTGCGTCGGGTAGACGCATGACGAGATGCGCCGGGCCCCGTAACGCAGGCATCAGGGCCGGAGGCCCCCGGCCGCTGGGGCCGATGAATTTGCCACGAACTTCTGGAGCAGGACACTAGGCCAACGTGAGGCGGAGCGAGCCGGTTACGGAATGACCCACCGGGGTCGAGGCGTTGTCATCTGCATGGCTGCTTTTTTCGGATACCACATGCCCAACTTCACGTTTCCCGGTGTCTCCGACGATCGGCTCTTCCAGCGGGTGGTTGAAAACGCCAGGGCCGCGGAGGCGGCCGGCTTCGATCTCGTCACGGTGATGGACCACTTCTATCAGATTCGAGGCGTGGGTCCGGAGACCGAACCGATGCTGGAGGCGTACCCGACCCTCGCCGCCCTCGCGACGCAGACCAGCCGCGTCAAGCTGGGCACGCTGGTCACCGGTGTGGTCTATCGCAACCCGGCGGTGCTGGCCAAGACGGTCACGACGCTGGATGTCATCTCCGGCGGGCGCGCGATGATGGGCATCGGGGCGGCCTGGAACGACTCGGAGGCCGCCGGCTACGGCATCGACTTCCCTCCCATCGGACAGCGTATGGACCGGCTCGACGAGGCCCTGACGATCATCAAGCTGATGTTCACCGAAGACCGCCCGTCCTTCGAGGGCAAGCACTACCGCATCGAGCGCGCGTTGAACGTCCCGCGGCCGATCCAGCCCGGCGGACCCAAGATCCTGGTCGGCGGAGGGGGCGAGAAGCGCACGCTGCGGCTGCTTGCGCGCCACGGCGACATCGGCCACTGGTTCGGCGGTCCGCTGGAAGACCTCAAGCGAAAGAAGGTCATCTTCGAGCAGCACTGCGAGGCGGAGGGGCGCGACCCCTCGACAGTCATGCTGACCATCGGCATGAACATCGTGCTGGTCGAGAACAAGAAGCAAGCAGAAGCCGCTGTCGCGAGGGTCCCCGCCGAGAGGCGCCCCATGGTCTCGGTCGCCACCACAGCCGAGGCTGCGGAGATGCTGCGGCCCTACCTGGACGCGGGCTTCGGCGGCTTCACGCTGAGCAACATGACGCAACCGAACGCGGAATCGATCGCTCTCGCCGGCGAGCTGATCAAACTCGTGCGCGGCAGTCAGGTCGCCGCCTAAAGAACGTCCTTGTAGACCTTCTCTCCAGCCCGCACCGGGACCTTCAAGTGGTTCTCTGGCGGGGCCAGCGGGCATGCCCAGCGCGGGCTGTACGCGCAGGACGCGTTGTAGGCGTAGTTGAAGTCGATGGTGACCTCGGGGGATCCCGGCATGATCTCGAGCACCAGCCCGTCGGTGTCTTTGGCGGTGTCGAACAGGTAGCGCCCGCCGCCGTAGGTCTCGCGCCCCGACGTGGCGTCGCGAAAAGGAACGAAGAGGCCGCCCGCGTACTGGACCAGGCTGAGGACCGTGAGCACGCATGCCTCACCTCCAAGACGAAACTTGAGAAGGCCCGCGCGACGGTAGCGCACCTCCCCGTCGTCGCCCCCGGTCTCGATCACGAGCTCGCTCCCATCGCCAGGCTCGAAACGGGCGACGACACGGAAGGCCGGATCGTGAGCGAAGTAATGCAAGCCGCTGAACAACGCGCGCTCGTCAGGCTCGACCGGCGATTGAGGGTGCGTCCGGAACAGCTGATCGCGCGACTCTCGGAACCGGCCGACCGAATCCGGGCCGGTGATGCGGTAGAGGTCGCCCACCCGGCGCCGCCAGTCGACCAGATCGAGGAACCCCTGCGCGTCAGGGCCGGTCAACGGGCAGCTCGTTTGGGGTGAGCTTGTAACCGGCCTGAGGAGGCAGGCCGGCCAGGGCCTGGTGCACGTCGTCGTCCGAGGCATCGGTCACTACCAGCGTGTAGCGGCGGGAATGCGAATCCCCGAGCGCGGCGGGGGCCGGCGCCACGGGCGCGGCGCCTTCGGATGTGCGTGCGGGTGGGGCTGCGTCGGTCACGGGTGCGACGGCCGCCTTGGCCGGTCGGGCGGCAGCGTCCGCCCTCAGGACGCGCCAGTGGTACACCGCAACGCCCGCCGCGACCACGATGACCGCGAGGTAGTGGCCGAAGTCGAGGTTGGATGGGTCTTTGAGGGCCGGATGAGCGCTGAACAGCTGCTGGAGCAGCGAGTTGAGCATGCCTACACCGCCGCCCAGCGCCGCCAGGACGCTGGCGAGCAGCGCCGCCCACACGTACAGCCGGCGGCTGAGCGATTGCCGGTCCGCAGCCCACGGAGCCTGCCGCCAGTGGGCGACCCAGACGCCGGCGCCGACGAGCAGCAGCGTGACCCAGAGGCTGGCGGGGTCCTTCCAGCTCGCCGCGCCGACCCCGATGATCGGCGCCTCGATCTGCTCCGCCACCACCCACAGGAGGCCGGCTGCGCCGGCGGACCACGCACCCAGCGAGACCAGAACCGCAAGGTTGGTGTACAGCCGGCGGATGCCGGCCTGGCGGTCCGCCTCCTGGGTACCCGCGTCGCGCGCCAACCGACGGCGGATCAGGAACCACGCGACGCCGTACACGAGCAGCAACGACGCAGGCGCTGCCAGCGCGCCGAGGATGTCGTTGGCGTTGACCCCGCCTGGGTTGCTGACGCCCAATAGTCGCGCGAGCGAGTAGTAGAGGATCTGGCTCGCACCGAACAGCGCTGTGCCGATTGCGACCGCGACCGCGATGAAGCCCTGCAGCGCTCGAAGCGTGGAGTGGCGGTCGTCGGCGACGTGGTT
>JBAUTF010000072.1:0-5576 GCA_049582065.1 Candidatus Dormiibacterota bacterium
GCAGAGTGGCGATGCCCGTTTGCCCACAGTCTCAGTTCCACCGCCATGGTCCAGGTACCAATCCATCTTCTGCCGGTTCCACTGGATGGTCTGCTCGCTGCGGCGCATGACCTTGAGCTCGGCCAGCAACCGCGGACAAGGCTGTCGATCGAGGGCGCTGTGACCGCGCCGGGAGCTGCCTCTGAGGGCCACCAGAGGCGCCACGTCCTCGGAGGCGGCATCGATGCGTGGAGCCGCCGGGGCGACCGTGGGACGGCCCGGTTGGGCGCCGCGTCGGGCCTAGGAGAGGCGTGCCGGAGGTGCCTCCGGGGCCAGGCAACGCGTGGCTTCGAATAAGGCTACCGCTCGAAGGCTCCTCCAAAAACGGATGGCGGAGAGGGAGAGATTTGAACTCTCGATGGGCCAGTGACCCATAACGGTTTTCGAGACCGTCGCCTTCAACCGGACTCGGCCACCTCTCCGGAGCGCTTTCGAGCGTGCATCCCCGCGCTCGCCGGGCTAGATGGCGGTCCCGACCGGATTCGAACCGGCGTTCTCGGCCTTGACAGGGCCGCGTGTTTGGCCAGGCTACACCACGGGACCGACAGCGGCTAAGTCTACCAACGGCCGGATCTCGGCCCGGTGAGATCGAGCTCGGGGGCGGAGCCCACCCTTCGCCCGGCCGGCTCCCACGCCTGGCGGTGCTTCCACGTGCCCCCATAAAGTACAGACGGGGAAGGGTCTGCAAACCCCACACCTATAATTCGTTCGGCGTGAGCGACAACGAACGGCCTGCGGCGGGTTCGCCCGACGAGCTTCGCCGGCGCTTCCAGATCCTGGAACGGGTTGCGATCTTCTTCACGCTGCCCGACAACGTCCTGCACGCCCTGGCGCGCCGCCTGGCCCCCGCCTCGGCTTCGAAGGGCTCGGTGATCGTCCACCAGGGCGACCCGGGCGACACCATGTTCATCGTCGAGTCGGGCCGCTGCGAGGTCTTCGTGGAGGAGTCACCCGGTCACACCATCACGATCGCCCTGATGGGACCGGACGATTTCTTCGGCGAGATGGCTCTGATTTCTGAAGAGATGCGGACCGCCAGCGTGCGTGCCCTCGAGGACTGCAAGCTGCTGACCCTCGACCGCAAGACGATGTACGAAACGGTTCCGCCCGACTCGGACGCCCTCATCGAGCTGACCAAGCTGGTCGAGCAGCGCAAGGACACCCTGCCCAACCTGATCGCCCGGGCGCGCATGGTGGCTCCCGAGCAGGCAGCCTCCACCGTCGCCGTCTACTCGCCCAAAGGCGGGTCCGGCCGCACCACCCTCGCGGTCAACCTGGCCGCGGCCCTGGGCAAGCGCTTCCCGGGCGAGGTCCTCCTGGTCGACCTGGCGCTCCCGTACAACCACGCAGCCCTGATCTCGTACCTGACCCCGACCGGCTGCCTCGCGGCCGCCAGCCAGGTGCCGCCGGCCAACTTCGAGGAGGCCGTTCTCGGCGCGATCCTGCACCACCCAGGCGGCATGATGCTTTTGCCCGGGGTGCTGCGGGCGGAGCAGGCCGACCTCATCACGGTCGACCTGGTCAACCGTGCGATGGGCATCCTGGTCAACGCGTTCCGCTACATCATCTTCGACCTCGGTGTCGCGTTCACCGATATCGTCATCAGCGTCCTTGACCACTCGCAGCGCGTGCTGGTCCTGGTCACCCCCGAGCTGTCGTCGTTGAAGGACGTGGGCGAGCTGCTGAACATCTTCACCAACGTGCTCAACATCGTCCCCGGTCGGGTGATCCTAGCCCTGAACAACAAGGTCCCGAAGTCGGTGGTGAGCAAGGAGGACGTGGTCCGGACGCTGAAGCAGGAGCTCGCCGTCGAGATCGATTTCGACGGCACCAAGCCGGACGAAGCGGCCGTCAAAGGCGAGATCCTCGTCTTGACCGACCCCAAGAGCGCCATCGCGCGGGGGGCCGAGCAGCTGGCCCAGCTCATCGCGGGGACCACCACCACCGGGGAGGCCAAGCCCGCCAAACGGGGTTTCAAACTCGGACGCGGATAGGCGGCAGGACCCGTGGTAACATCGCAAACGTGATCGAACAAGCTGTCGTCTCACTCACCTCCGATGCCCAGTCTCGCCTCAAAGAGCTGCTCGCCAAGGAAGGCAACCCCCAGCTTGCGCTCCGGATCTTCGTCAGCGGCGGAGGCTGCTCCGGCATGCAGTACGGCATGGCCTTCGACGACAACCGGCGGGCCGACGACCTGGTGCTCGAGCAGGATGGCGTCCAGATCGTGGTCGACGATTTCAGCGCCCCCTACATCCGCGGCTCCGAGATCGATTACGTCGACAGCCTGATGGGCGCCGGCTTCACGGTGCACAACCCGAACGCCACGCACTCGTGCTCGTGCGGGCACTCGTTCGACACAGGCGACGACGCCGGGAACGCCCAGGCGTGCGGCTGCGGGCACTAGCCCTACACGTTCCAATCCCGACGCCTTAGGGAGTTCGTCCTTCTGACCCTGGGCGTGATCACGCCCGTGGGCATACTGGCGATCAACGTCTCCGCGTTCGTGATGGTGCACCTCGCTCAGTTCAGGATCGGCATGGCGGCGTGCGCTCTCCTCAGCGGACTTGTGCTCAACGGCCTCACGGCCTGGTGGCTGCTTCGCCTGGCCAGCCGCAACGCTCCACCGCTCTTTCGCGAATACCGCGTGTGGGCAATCGGGGTCGCCGTGCTCATCGTCCTGCTCACGGCGGGGGGCGGCGGTTACCTGACCTACCTCGGGCTGGACAACCCACGCCGGCTGCCAGACGCGCTGTCGGTCGTCGTCGCCAGCTTCATGCTCCTGCTGCCCTTCGCGGTATCGGTCGCCGCGCGGCGAATGGCGGGCATGGGCGGCATCATCCCGGTGGAAGAGCCCGCGGGGCGGGAGAAAAGGAAGGGCCCCTCGCAAAAGCGAGGGGCCCTGAAACCTCGGACCTAACCTGGGTTGCCGGATTCACTCCGGTCGTTCCCCATCGGGTTGCCTGTAGGCCGAATTCATTCCGGCCGTTCCTAATCGGGTTGCCGGTAGGCCGGATTCATTCCGGCCGTTCCTAATCGAGTTGCCTTTAGGCCGGATTCATTCCGGCCGTCACGATGCCCTCCCCAAGTGCACCCGGACAATGTGTCACTCGGTGGGGGCACCACGGGGGAGGTCGATTGACCTCCCCCGTGCCTTCTTACATCATGTCGGGGGACATGCCGCCCATGCCACCGCCGCCGCCGCCCCGCTTGTCTTCGGGGACCTCGGTCACCATCGCTTCCGTGGTCAGCACCATGGCTGCGATCGACGCGGCGTTCTGCAGCGCCGAGCGGGTCACCTTGGCCGGGTCGACGATGCCTGACTCGAACATGTTGACGAACTTGTCGTGGAGAGCGTCGTAGCCTTCACCGGGCTTGCTCTTGCGAACCCGCTCCACGATGACGGAGCCTTCCACGCCGGCGTTGAGGCAGATCTGCTTGATCGGCTCCTCGAGCGCCTTGCGGACGATCGCGACACCAGTCGCCTGGTCGTCCTTCAGGCCGAGCCCGCCGTCGAGCTTCTTCTGCGCGTTCAGCAGCACGGTGCCGCCGCCCGCGACGATGCCCTCTTCAACCGCCGCCTTGGTCGCGCTGAGCGCGTCCTCGATACGGTGCTTCTTCTCTTTCTGCTCCACCTCGGTGGCAGCTCCGACCTTGATCACGGCGACGCCGCCGGCGAGCTTGGCCAGCCGCTCCTGCAGCTTCTCCTTGTCGAAGTCGGACGTGGTGTCCTCGACCTGGACCTTGATCTGCTTGATCCGGGCCTGGATGGCCGCCATGCGCTTGGGGTCACTCTCGGCGTCGACCACGATGGTGGTGTCGTCCTTGTTGACGGTGACCTTGCGCGCCTTGCCCAGCTGCTCGACCTTGGTCTGGTCCAGCTTGAAGCCGGCGTCCTCGGAGATGACGGTGCCTCCGGTCAGGACAGCCATGTCCTCGAGCATCGCCTTGCGGCGGTCGCCGAAGCCAGGAGCCTTGACCGCGACGGCTGTGAAGGTGCCGCGGAGCTTGTTGACGATAAGAGTCGCCAGCGCCTCACCCTCGACGTCCTCGGCCACGATCAGAAGGGGCTTGCCCTGCTGGACGACGCGCTCCAAAACGGGGAGCAGGTCCTGGATGGCCGAGATCTTGCGGTCGGTGATGAGCACGTACGGCTCGTCGAGGACCGCTTCCATTCGGTCGGGGTTGGTGACCATGTAGGCGGCGATGTAGCCGCGGTCGAACTGCATGCCTTCGACGACCTCGAGCTCGGTCGCTACGGCCTGGTTGTCTTCGACGGTGATGACGCCATCCTTGCCGACCTTGTCCATCGCGTCGGCGATGAGGTTGCCGATCTGCTCGGACTGGCTCGAGATAGCCGCCACGTGGGCGACGTCCTCGTGGCCCTTGACGGGCACGGAAAGCTTCTTGATCTCATCGACGACGGCCTCGACGGCCTTCTCGATGCCGATCTTCAGCTGCATCGGATTGGCGCCCGCGGTGACGTTGCGGAAGCCTTCGTTGATCATGGTCTGGGCCAGGATCGTCGCCGTGGTGGTGCCGTCACCGGCCACGTCGTTGGTCTTGGTCGCGACCTCGCGCAGCAGCTGCGCGCCAGTGTTCTCCATCGCGTCCTTGAGGTCGATCTCGCGCACGATCGTCACGCCGTCGTTGGTGACGGTCGGGGCGCCGAACTTCTTCTCGAGGACCACGTTGCGGCCCTTGGGGCCGAGCGTGATGCGTACGGATGAGGCGACGATGTCGATGCCCTTCTTGAGGGCCTGTCGCGCCTCTACGTCGAATGTGACTTGTTTTGCCATATGACTCCCCTCTTCTTTGGTTTGGTGCTTAGTGCTTCTTGCCGTTGGATGAGACGACCGCGAGGACGTCCTTCTCCGAGACGATCAGGTACTCGATCTCTTCGAGCTTGAATTCGTTGCCGGCGTACTTGGCGTAGAGCACCTTGTCGCCGACCTTGAGCTCCATCGGCACCTTGGTGCCGTTGTCCAGGATCCTTCCGGTCCCCACGGCCTCGACGATGCCCTCCTGTGGCTTCTCCTTGGCGGTGTCCGGAAGGACGATCCCGCTCTTGGTCCTCTCTTCTTTCTCGACAGGCTTGACCACCACGCGGTCGCCCAACGGTCTCAGGTTCATGTGCGCCCTCCTCAGCGAGCTTGGTTTGATTAGCACTCCCCGGGCCCGAGCGCTTAGCACTCAGGTGGGTCGACTGCTAATTGTACTACCGCACGGGGACGGGTGCCTAAACCTCCGGGTCGCTCGGGATGGCGTCGGCGGCCCGGATGATCTCGCGAGCGGCCTCGGCCTGCTCGTTGGGAACCATCACTCGGGCGTCGGTCAGGTTGATGCCGACGCCATACGCGTGGTCTCCGAACACCTCGACCCGCACCCCGTCCGCCTGCAGGACGGCCGCCAAGAGGTCGGCCTGGATCCGCTCCCCGCGGAACACCACCTGCCAGCCCTTGACCCCCATCAGCCCCATCCTAGGGATGGATCGACTTGCAAAGAGCTAACCTCCCTGCCCTCGCTGGGCCGTGAGGTGT
>JBAUTF010000073.1:0-3109 GCA_049582065.1 Candidatus Dormiibacterota bacterium
TCTACACTGCCGGCGATCCGACCGGACCCTACCGGCAGCTCGTGTCGCAACCGACAAGGCCATTTGTCCTCCAGGCCCAGACCCCCTCACTGGGATATTTCGCGGCCGGCTACTCCGCGGCCTCGCCGCCGCCCGGGGCGGTGACAGTCGGCGGGGGGCAGGTGCTTCCGATCGTCGCGGCGGGTCTCATCGTGGTGGTGGTGCTCGGCGGGCTGCCGCTGGCAATCATGCGGCGGCGCCGCCCGGGAGGCGGAGAAGCAGAAGTGGAAGAGGACGACGACGACGAGGCCTAGTCGTACTTGATCGCCTCGAACACGGTCGTGCAGCGCCGGCAGCGGTACTGCAGGGTCATGGCCTGGGTCCCGAAAAGCGAAATGACCTCGGCGTCCCGCGCGCTGCAGTGAGGGCAGCGCGGCTCGGGCCGCGGCTCGTCAGGATTCTTTGGCGGCGGCACTCGACGGGGCAAACCTCTTCTCCTCGAGCCCACGCAGCATCGCGAACGTGCTCTCGTCGATCGCACCGGACCGGCTTCGACGCCGAATCGGATCCCACGCCGTCCAATCGATGCTGACCGCGGGAGCTTTCACCCCGAGCCGATCTTCGAGTCGCGCGCGCAGCTCGGTGGGGCCCATGCTCAAGCGCCCTTCTCGATGCAAGGCCGCGGTTTCGCCATCTGGGGGGCCGAACCACTCGATCGCCTGTCGCCAGGCCTCGTCAAGAGGCCCCGCGTCAATGCCGGACTTCAGCCAGCTGTGGCCGTGCAGGAAGTGGTAGCGCTCCTCCATGAGCATCTTGCGCAGGCGCTGCTGCAGCACCTCGACCGAGCCGCCGACGCACGCCTCGATCATCGCCGTGAACGCCGTGTCGAGGATCGCATTGGCCGCCACGAACTGCGCCCACTCAGTCCACGGTTGGTCGAAGTAGGGGAGAGCGCGCAAGCTGGCTGGATCGGACTCGCGGTCGCGGCCGCGAGGATCGGAGCCAAGCGGCTCGAGGCATCCATAGAGGACGCGGCTGTGGCCGAGGTCGTCGAGGCCCATCGCCGCCGCGGCGATGTCCGCCTCGAGCGAGGGCGCGCGCGTGGCCCATTCCGCGTAGCGAAGCCCGAGCATCTGCTTGTTGTCGGCGATGCTGAGCACGAGGTCGGAGAGGCTCACCAGTTCTTCCTAATCCAAACAGCGGGAGGGAGAGCAGAGCACTCCCACGCCTGCGGCGTGGGGACCCCAAAGGAATAGGCCGGGTCGGCATACCACTGGGGTCCCCGTGCGAAGCGCGGGACCGCGATGAGAGGGAACCGGCAGGTTCCCTCTCATGTCTCACCTGGCTGCCAGAGCTCGATGACATGGTCCTTCCGGACGATGGCCATTTCGCACCAGCGCTCCTCGTCATAGGTCGCGCGCGCGTACGCCATCGCCAGGTCGTCGTCCGGCGCGACCACGCTGCCGACCTGGTGCAGAGGCTCTATGCGCGTCTTGCGTGCGAAGACCTCGTATTCGAGCGCGTCGCCGCTGACTCGTTTGTAGGTCATACCGCCAGGCCCCATTCCTCGAGCGCGTCGCGACCGGCCTCGGTCATGCGTGCCGCAGTCCAGGGCGGGTTCCAGACGACGTTGATCCGCACATCGCGCACGCCGTCTTCGCGCATGAGCCGCTCGCGCACGTCGTCGAGGATGAACTCCGAAGCGGGACAACCCATGGCGGTGAATGTGAGGTCGACCTCGACGACGCCCTCGTTTTCAGTGATCCCGTAGATGACGCCGAGATCGACCAGGTTCACCGGCATCTCGGGATCGCGCACCTCGGACAGGGCGGCCCAGAACCGCTGGGTCATTTCCCGTTCTGGTGGTGCGTCTTGCGGAACTTGTGGAACTCTTCCTGGAACATCGCGACCATCTCGACGTTGCGCGGCCCGCGCGCGCGCCAGCGCTTGAGCACGTCGTCCCATGAGATCGGCTGCTTGAAGTCCCAGCGCTTGGCCTCGGCGTCGAACTCGCTGGGGAACGGGTAGTCGAGCTCCCAGACGTCCTTGCCGTCGCGCACCTCTTTGTGAGCCGGCACTTTGATCCCGATCTGCTCGCAGTAAGGCACGACGGTGGAAAGCCACCACTGGCGCAGCTGGTCGTTGGTCAATCCCTTGAGCCGGTACTGGAGCTGCGTCGAATGCATCTTCATGGAGTCGGGCAGGCCGAACCACTCGACGCTCAGCGGGAACATCCAATCGACCGCGCGCTGGAGCTCGTCTTTCGCCGAGCCGCCGGCCGCGCTGATGCGCTTCATCCACGTGCGGCCGTTGCGGAGGTGGAAGTTCTCTTCCAACATGACCTTGTTCAGGCCGCGCTTCCAGGGCCCGTAAGAGCACTTGTCGTGGATGTCGCCGAGCAGGCAGAAGCCGGCCTGGTCATACATGCCGTTGGCGACCACGAGCTCGGTCCAGCTGTCGAGCGGGACGTCGAAGGCGTAGGGGTAGCGGAAGCTCTTGGGATCTCGGCTGAAGATCAGCTTCTCCTGGTCCTCGCCAAGCTCTTCGAGGATGTGATAGGCGATGTGGGCGTGGGCCAGCTCGTCCTGGATGATGGCGATGCCCGTCATGAAGGCGTTGATGGACGGCGCACGCTTGGCGGCGAGGTAGTAGGCCGGGGCGGAGATGAGCTCGGTATCGCCCGAGACGATGAGCGTGTGCTTGAGCTCTTTCAAGTATCCGGGCGTCATCTCTTTGGGTGACTCGATCAGCTCACCGGACCCGATCGTCTGGGCGAATTCGGCCTCGGTTGGCATCGCCCCCCATTCTCTGACAAACGGACGGGTAAAATCGGGTTCCTCGAATGGGCCGACGGCTCCTGGCCCGCCCGTGGTGGCTATAGCTCAGCAGGCAGAGCACCAGATTGTGGATCTGGGTGTCGCGGGTTCAAATCCCGCTAGCCACCCCATCAACATCTTCCCCTGCGTGGTAGGATGTTCCCAATGGCGGTCAAGTGGCGCGTTCATGAGCTCGCCGAGCGTAAGGGCTGGAATGCCCGGCAGCTCGCCGCCAAAGCCCGGGTCGACATCAAGACGGCGCGCAACATCCTCACCGGCAAGGCGACACGGGTTGACCTGGAAACCATTGGCCG
>JBAUTF010000074.1:0-7425 GCA_049582065.1 Candidatus Dormiibacterota bacterium
ATGGCATTCAGAAGGTCAGGGGTTCGAATCCCCTCGGGTCCACCAAATTTCTGAGCTGAGAGATGGCCAGAAGCCATTCGTCCAAGACCCCAGCGCCGCGGCGCTGGCATTGGCGTAACGTAGCGCCGCGGCCCGCGTTCAACAGCGCAAAAGGCCGTCTGTCGGTTGGGAGAAACTCGACATGGGTGATGCCCTGAGCGCGATCCTGAGGTCCAGGATCATTCTGGCCGCGCTGGCGATCGTCCTCGTCGGCGGCTCTGCGGCCGGTTATTACCTCTACAGCCGCCCCAGCCACTCACCCCAGGCGAGCATCCCCGCCGCCGCCCAGCCCTCGGCGCCGCCATCCATTGCGGTCGGCGCCCAGACCGTGGCGCAAACAGCCGCCGCTGAGTTCCTGACCGTGGCCGCCACCAACCCTGCAGACAACGCCATCGGCGTGGCTGCCAACTCGCCGATCGCGATCACTTTCAACCTCCCGGTCGACCCCGAAGCGGTCGGTAAGAGCACCAACATCCTTCCGGCTGTGGCCGGCACCTGGACCCAGGGTCAGACGGACGCGACCGCTCAGTTCACCCCCACCGCGAACTACAACGCCGGCGCCCCGATCAGCGTCGTCATCCACTCAGGGCTCGCCAGCCGCGACGGCTTCGCGCTGGCGAGTGACTTTCAGTTCAAGTTCGTCACTCAGGTGGCGTCCAACGGCGTTCTCTTCCAGGCCGGCAACGACGTCGCCAAGCTGCTGAATGCCCAGAGTGGTAAGACCCTGAACATCACGCTACAGACCGGCGACCAGGTGCCACCCGACATCTCGATTCAGACTTACAAGGTTTCCATCAGCGACGTCTTGCCAGCGCTGGTGTATGACAACAGCGGCGTCTACCCGACTACGCCGATCGACACGTCCCACTTCCAACTGATCGACACCAAAGGCCCGTTCAAAAACCAGGACCAGTTCACGATCACGCAACCGGACGGCCTTTACCTCGTGCTGGCTACAGACGCCGGCGGGCAGTACGGAAGCATGTGGCTCGACTTCAGCAAGTACGCCATTCTCCTGCGCCAGGACGACCAGCGCATCATCGTCGCGGGCCAAGACCTCATCACGGGCGATACGAGCCCGACCTTCAACATCGCTTTCTACACGCTGAATGGCAAGGTGGTAGGAACGCCTCAGGCGACGTTCTCTGGCAGCGCGGAATTTCCGGCCAAGTACCCACTTGGTTACGACCTGGCGGTGGCGACCAACGGCGACGAGGTCGTCGTCGTGCCGATGAACGCGCCAGCGACCGACGCCGACATCAAGGTCACGCAGGACCTGAGCCAGCACTCGCAGATCTACGTCACGACCGACCGTGCCGCCTACGCAAATGGCGACACCGTGAAATTTGCTGGCGTCGTCCGCGTCAGCGACGACCAGCAGTACGCAATCCCGTCCAGCACCAATTTGGTCGACGTGTGGATGGAGGGCAGCCCCAACAACATGGTGGACCTGAAGGTCAGCGCCAACAGCGATGGGATCTTCTCTGGTTCATTTGCGATCCCGGCGGCGGCATTCAACAGCGACGGCTCCGACGCGATCCAGGAGCTTTATGCCAACCTCGCCGGCGCACCACGAATCTACCCGCTGTCCAGCACGGTCATCGTCGCGCTCGGCCCACACTCGCCGACGACCAAGCTCAACGTGTCGTTCGACAAGACTGAATATCTACTGAAGGACAACATCACCGCCACAATCGCGGGCACGACCAGCACCGGCGCAGCGCTCGCCAACCAGAGCGTCACCGTCACCATCTACTCCGCGGGGCACGCCGTCGCACCCAAGGAGATCGACACCTTCGCCCAACCCAACACGTGGGGCTATCCCGCGGGCGATCCATTGTCGGTCAAGCTCGACGCCACCGGCCAAGCTACCTATACGTTTAAGGCCGATATCGCAGGGATTGCCTCTGACCTGCAGGTAACCCTCGAGGTGACGTACGGCACGGGCGCTGCGCAGGCCCTGAGCGCGAAGACCGTGGTTGTGTACCAGGCGGCGGATGAGGCCTTCCTACTGCCATCGCGCACCGCCTACGCGGTCGGCGACCAGGTCGTGGCTCCGTTCGTGGTCGAATCCCGCGCCGGCGACCGGATCCCGAACGCGCCGATGGCTTACGAGTTCGACCGCACTGTATACGCAGGCAGTACCAGCACCACGACAGTAGTCGCGGCTGGTTCTGTCACCACCGATGCCAATGGCCTCGGCGTCATCCGGGCAAGCTACAACGGCCCCGTTGACGGCATCCAGCTCAAGGTCAAGGGCAACGACGCCGCCGGCAACACGTTTCAGGACACCAAGTGGATCAACATCGCCGCCGATCCGTCGGGGCTCGTGAGCTTCAACGGGATCGACATGCTGGTCCAGCTTGCGGTCACGCAGGACAAGATCGCTTACAAAGTAGGCGACACGGCCAATCTGACCGTCACCGCGCCGGCCAACGAGAACGTGCTGATGTCGCTCGAACGCGGCCGCATCCACACCTACAAGTGGCTCGCGCTGAAGGCCGGCGACAACGCGCTACCCCTCAACATCACGCCCGACCTCGCCCCAGGCTTCACCTTGATTTTCAGCTACTTCCGCAACGGCGCCTATCTGAGTGAAGGCCTGCCCATCCCGATCGACAACTCTGACCGACTGCTCAAGGTGACCGTGGCCGCGGACAAGACGAGCTATACCTCAGGCCAGACCGCCCAGCTCACGGTCACGGTGACCGACAGCTCTGGCAAGCCCGTTGCCGCCACACTGCTCGCAGACGGCTACGACGCGATCATGTCGTCGTACAAGCTGGTAGACCAAGCGTCGATCGGCGGTACGTTCTTCACGCCGGGCCTGCGGGCCACCAACGGCTCGAGCTCACTCGTCGGGATCGGCAACTTTGGCGGCCGGTGCGGTGGGGGTGGGCCCGGCGACTCGCTCGCCGTCACGCTCGCCGGCAAGTCTGCCCTCTGGACGGCCGGCACCCCAACCGACGCCACGACCGGGCAGGCGACCCTGACCGTGCCGCTCGCCGCCACGACCGAGCGCATTGTGGTCATCGCATCCACGTCGGCGACCTCAGTGGGCCAGGCCGAGCTCGATCTGACCGTCGCATGAAGCTCACCGGCCCGGTGCTGGCGAGCGTGCTGCTCGCCGCGTGCGGTACCTCGTCCGCAGCGCCTGCCAACCCTGACGCGGCCCACCTGAACACAACAGTCATGGACCTGCGTCAGGGCCAGGTCGTGAACGGCGTGCCGTGCCTTATTGCGGACCTGCCGGAACACCACGTCCACGTGCACGTGGGCGTATACGTCGATGGAGTTTCGATCATAGTGCCGGCCGGCATCGGCGTCGGGAGGCCGTGGGGCTTCGACAACACTGGCTTCCTCGCCAACGGCGCGTGCTTTGCGTGGATGCACACTCACGACACCACGGGAGTGGTCCACATTGTCACGCCGGACCAGAAGGTGTTTACGCTCGGACAGCTCTTTGAGGTCTGGGGTCAACCGCTCGCGCCCGGCGTTGCCTTCAACTACCAGGGCATGCTCACCGTTTTGGTTGACGGCCGACCCAACGAGGGCGACCCGCGTGAGGTCCCGCTTACGCAGTTCGAGAACATTATCCTCGAGCTCGGCCAGCCGCCCGCCGTCCCGCCGGCAAGCCTCTACGACTTCAGCACGCTGCAGCGATAAATCAGCGCAGACTCGAGCTGGGCGGTCTCGTTTATAGTCGCTCGACCAGGGTATGCCGGTGGGCAAGCTCGACGAAGATCAATGGGTAGCGGAGGTGCGATCTTGGATCCGTGCGGGCGGCATCTATCGCCTGCGACCGTCGACTGCGCCGCCGGTGGCTTTAAGCGCACTGGCTTTTTTCTTCCCGGCTTTGGTGATTTTCTCGGGCCTGGTTTTCGCCGATCCTTCACTGGCAGTCGAGGCTGCCGTGGTTGCGTTGCTGCCGTTGCTGGCGATCGCCATGTGGATCAGGTACGGGCGCATGGCTTGCCTGTATGGCAGCCTATCCGGAGGACTCTGGTGGACTCTGGCGGACTAATAGACCGTCACTTCTGGCTGCATGAACTCGAAAAACGACTGGTGGACTCTGGTGGACGGCCAACCGTGTGCATGGCATTCAGAAGGTCAGGGGTTCGAATCCCCTCGGGTCCACCAAATTTCTGAGAACAAAATCGCGTCTCATACGCGCCACGTAACCCTGGAGACAGACCTATGACAGGCAACTGACAGGCAAACCGCCCTTAACAACCTTCTTGAGGGGCGGCGCCACGCCCGAGTAGACGTACGCGCGTCGTATGTTCAGAGCATGCACTTGGGGCTTGCCGTTGCCGGGATCGCCGTATTGCTGGCCTTAGTGTTCGCGCTTGTTGTGCCTCGGATTCGAGGTGTGCCAGTCGGGGGTGAGGTGATTGTCCGCTGCCGCCAGGGCCACCTCTTTACAACTCTATGGGTACCTCTAGTCTCCGTAAAGGCCGTCCGTTTGGGCTGGGCGCGCGTTCAGCGTTGCCCTGTCGGCAATCATTGGAGTCTTGTCGTGCCGGTGAACAAGGCAAGCCTGAAACTGGAAGAGATCGATTTCGCCCAGGCGCATCACGACGCTCAAGTGCCGTGAGCCGATCCATCGGCTAAGCGGTTCCTGTTGGATTGTCGCGGTCGGGCACGCCGATAGCCAGACGGCCGCCAGCGGACAGTGGCAGGCTCAGATTGCTCGTGATAACTGTTTATTAGCAATAGGCCGACCTTTGCTTCGCTTCTTTGCCACCACTCTAGAAGCTGGTTCCTAAACCGTCCAGTTAGCTTGATTCGAAGAGCTTGCGTGCAAGCTGAGACTGGCGAATGATCGACAGGAGTGTTCCTGTCCGCAACTCATCATGGTCGGGAACTGGAACTGTCCTGGTTGAGTCCCCCAGTCGCAGTTGCATCACGATGTGGCTCCCGCGCCGACGTACCTCAACGAATCCATTCTCGCCGAGGATCCGGCAGACTTGTCGGCCCGAAAGCCTGCGAAGCCTACCCAACCTTGAGGTCGAAGTGGGTCACGTAAACCTCGGTATGTAGCCGTTCCTTCAGCTCTGACGGGCTGGCAGTTTCAAAGAACAGGGAAAGGGCTTCCCGCAGGTTGCTGGAGGCTTCCTCGACCGACTGCCCCTGGCTAGCGATGTCAAGCTCCGGGCACAAGGCGACGTAGCCGTCGTCCTCGCGCTCAATGATCGCGGTCAGATGCTCCGTCCGTTGCACGACTCCATTTTGACAGCCTATCCAGTGGACTTCGGTGGACTCTGGTGGACTAATCGACCACCGGGAATGGCTGGTCTGATCTCGAAAAAGACTCTGGTGGACTCTGGTGGACAGTTATCCCTGTGCATGGCATTCAGAAGGTCAGGAGTTCGAATCCCCTCGGGTCCACCAAATTCTTGCATTGAAATCGCCGTTACTGGCCTAACAACGCCGCCCCCCGCGGAGCGGTTGACACACTATCTGACATATTTACGCTCCCCTTGATGCCCAGCGGTCACATCTCTAGAGCGAGTGGAAAATCAAGTCGAAGCTGGGTCTCCCGGGTCTCGAGGCGACGCTCGGGATAACGGCCGGACGACCCGAACTAAAGGGGCCACATGCCCATGTATCCGGGCCGAGGGTCGTGGTCTGCTGTCGAAAGGAGGAGCATCAGAATTGATTTATCTCAAGCTGGACATCCGGAAGTCGAGCTGCCAGGGTGGCGGCGCTCTCTGGTCGCTTCTCAGTCACGTGCGTGACCTACCTCAGGGCGACACGATCGAAATCCTTACCGACGATTACATGGCGAGCGCCGACATCCCAGCCTGGGTGAATAGGCGGCACTGGAAGGTGGCGCGGCACCAGCGGGACGGCTATATCAAATTCATGATCGAGCGGCCTCGCGAACTCGCTTCGTAGATGACCTGAGCCCGAGCCGGGCTTGGATTGCACAATGCGGCTGCTGGCTACCGTGAAGCGGGCGGCCGCCTGGGCCAATCGATAGCTGCATCTTTTGCCGACCTTGCTCCATCTAATCAGCAAGGAGGTGAATAACCAATGCAGTTCATAGAGTGGATGTCGAAACCCGCGGGCCGGATTCTGCGGGTCGTGGCGGGAGTCATCCTCATCGGAGGGGGCCTCTACTTCCAGGGCGTCTGGGGCTATGTGGTCGCCGTAGTTGGCGTGGTTCCGGTTCTGGCCGGAGTCTTCAACTTCTGCCTGATCGCCCCGATCCTGGGTGCGCCATTTCGGCCCCGCAGTCTCGCCTGAAGGTGGGCCAAGCTACCCGGTCCGGTTGGGCCGTCTGGCCGTGTCCGGACCGGGTTTGGCCGTCTGATGATCGGACAGCGTGCTGACAGAAAACGAGCTGACTGCGTGCATCGAGTCCCGCCGCGGCCGGCTGACCCGTATGGCGGCGTCGATGCTTGCGGATGCCGCCGAGGCGGAAGACGTCGTCCAGGAGTCGGCGCTGCGCGCCCTGCGCGGGCGGAAAGAATTCCGTTCCGAGGCGGACGTTTGCTCCTGGTTCCAGCGCATCTGCATCAATACCTGCCGAGAGGTGGCCCGCAAGCGCTCCTCCGAGCAGAACCGTCTCGAGGCTGCGCGCCGGGAGGAGCTATGGCGGGATCCCGGATACTCGGTCGACCCGGAGGCGGTGGCGATGGCGCTTGAGAGTGGGGAGCGTTTGAAAAGCGCGCTGGCCTCACTTTCTCCAGACCAGCGACTGGCGGTGGTGCTGCACGATCTGCAAGGCTGGAAGGCACGCGAGATCGCCGAGAACTCCGGACTTCCGCTGCCGACCGTCAAATCCCATCTTCGTCGCGGCCGTCAGGCGCTGGTGACATTGCTGGGGGAGCCGGCGAGATGATGGCGCTCAGCTGCTCCGAGGCACGGGATCTTGCCAGCGATCTCCTCGATGGAGAGCTCAGTCCGGAGCTGGAGCGGGCCGTCGATGAGCACGTAACTGGTTGCCCGACATGTCCGGGCCTGTACCGGGCGCTCCTCGCCGTCCACCGCGAGCTGGAGCGACTGCGGCACGAAGAGGAACCGGGGGAGGGAGGCGGCGCTGCATGAAAAGCCAGGAATGGGACCAGCGATACGCCACGACTGATCTGATTTGGGGTGCGGGACCGAACCGCTTTCTGGTGGCTGAGGTTGATGGCCTCTCGCCAGGACGTGCGCTGGATCTCGGCTGCGGTGAAGGCCGGAATGCGATCTGGCTCGCCCAGCGTGGCTGGCAGGTTAGCGGTGTCGACTTCTCAGAGGCTGGCCTGGATAAGGCACGGCACCTGGCCGTCGAGCGAGGTGTCGAGGTCACCTGGGTCCGCGCCGATCTCCTCGACTACCAGCCCGACCACGGAGCCTTCGACCTGGTGATCGTCATGTACATTCAGTTGCCCGCCG
>JBAUTF010000075.1:0-5511 GCA_049582065.1 Candidatus Dormiibacterota bacterium
GCCCCGTTCTCCTGCAGTTTCCGCCGGCGCGCAAGCTGGACGTAGCCCTGCTCGATTCTCTGCTGGGCGCGCTGGGGAGGCCCGCCGCGGTCGAGTTTCGAGACCCCTCGTGGTTCTCGGCCGACACCTACCGGGTGATCCGCGACCACGGTGGCGCGCTCGTGGTCACCGACGAGGAGAAGTGGCCGTGCGCACCGACGGTCGAGCTGGGCTCGATCGCCTACTTCCGGCTGCGGCGCGGCTACACGCAGGCCTCACTGCGGCCGTGGATCGCGGAGGTGACGTCTGCGCTTGCGTCTCACGAGCAGGTTCACGTGTACTTCAAGCACGACCCGGAATCGCCGGCGTTGGCGCAGGGGCTGCTGCGGTCGGTGGCTAAGACTCCGCGGCCGTGATGGGCTCCGCGTGCCCTCGCCGCGAGCGCCTGATGAGAATGGGCGTCGCAACCACCGCGATCAGCACCATCAACGCCGACGCGAGCTGAGCCTGGCGCAGGCCGATGAACACCGCCGGGTCCAGGCGCAGGTAGCTGAGGAAGAACCGGCCGGCCGCGTAGAGGCCGAGATACAGCAGTCCGACCACGCCGTCCGGCAGCTGGGCCTTCAGCCGCTGGTGGAAAGGGAGGATCGCTGCGAGGAGGAAAAGGGTGAGGACCATCTCGTACGCGACCTCGGGATGCACCACGACGCCTGGCTGGCCCAGCGTGTTCGCGTTGACGTACTCGACGCCCCACGGCAGGTTGGTGGGAGAGCCGTGGTGCTCCCCGTTGATGACGTCTCCGATGCGGCCGATGGCCAGGCCGATCATCGCCGCGGGCCCTCCCGCGTCGATGACCTTCCAGAAGGAGAACTTCCCGCGGCGCGCCCAGATGTACGCGCCGACCATCGCGCCGAACAGCCCGCCCCACTGGCTGATGCCACCCTCCGTCAGGGCGAAGGCGCGCAGCCACTGGCCGTTGGCGAACAGCTTGTAGTTCTCCCACACGTAAAGGAGACGGGCGCCGACGAGGCCCAGCACCACCATCCAGGCCAGGCCGTCACCGCCACCCGAGATGTGGACCCCTTCCTTGGTCAAAAGCCAAAAGCCCAACCGCGCGGCAGCGATGATCCCCAGCACCGCGAAAACGCCGTGCCATGTGATGAGCAGCGGCCCGATGCGGGCGATGTTCGGATTGAGATCGATGATGATCGCCAGCGGCATCATTTCGGGGCCGCCGCGCGGTCCAGGCGAGACAGCGCGACCTCCTTCGGCAGCAAGGCCAGGGTGTAGTGGATCGGCAGCGACACCTTCCTTCCCGTGAGCGCATCACGAAGAGGTGTGTAGAACTTGCCCTTGCCGACCCCGGAAGTCTCGACGGCCCGCTCGAGCGCAGCCTCGATGGCCTCCGGCTCCCAGGCCACGTCCTGCAGTGCGGCCATTGCTGCCCTGACGCGCTCGGCGGTTTCGGGGCTGACCGGCGGAGGCGCAGGCTCGGTCCAGAGGTACTCGAGGTACTCTCTCGCCGCGGCCAGCCTGGGCAGCCGCGTCCTCAGCGCGGGGACGGCACGGCAAATAGACGGTTGGTCCAGCTCGGGCAGAAACTCTTGCAGCCGGCGGGCCAGCTCCGCATCGTCGAAGGCGCGAATGTACTCGCCATTGATCCAGTTCAGCTTCTCCCAGTCGAAACGCGCGCCAGCGTGCTGCACGCGGTCGAACGAGAACACCCGGACGAGGTCTTCGAACGAGAAGAGCTCCTGCGGAGTGCCTGGATTCCAGCCGAGCAGCGCGAGGTAGTTGAGGAGCGCCTCAGGCAGGTAGCCCTGCTCGCGGTATAGCGCGAGATTGGTCTCGGGGTGCTTGCGCTTGGACATCTTCGAGCCGTCGGGGGCGAGGATCAGGGGCATGTGCGCGAACGCAACCGGGCGCGGGTAACCGAACGCATCGATCAACAGCAGTTGATACGGGGTGTTGGAGAGATGTTCTTCGCCGCGGATGACATGCGTGATGTTCATCGCCGCGTCGTCTACCGGGCTTGCGAACTGGTACGTCGGGTATCCGTCCGACTTGACGATGATGAAGTCGCCCATCAGGTCCGCGTCGAACCGCATCTCTCCGCGGATCATGTCGGTGAAAGACACCTCGCCGCCCGGGATCTTGAAGCGGACTGTGAACTCGGTGCGGCCGCTGGGCGCGTTGGTGAGGCAGCGCCGCGAGTACCGGTACGCGCGCTTTTCGGCCTGCGCCTGCTTGCGCTCGGCGTCGAGCTCCTCGCGCGTGCACCAGCATTTGTAAGCCTTTCCCTCGTTGAGCAGGCGGACGGCGTGCTGCTTGTAAAGGTCGAGGCGCTCGGACTGCCGGTACGGGGCATCCGGGCCGCCCTTGTCGGGGCCCTCGTCCCAGTCCAGGCCGAGCCAGCGCAGGCTTTCGTAGATCAAGAGCTCGTACTCGGGCCGGTTGCGCTCCATGTCGGTGTCGTCCAGACGCAGCACGAAGGTCCCGGCGCGCTGCCGGGCGAAAAGAGAGTTGTAGAGCGCGGTGCTCGCCGTGCCCAGGTGGGCGAAGCCGGTGGGGCTGGGCGCGATCCGCACCCTGACCGGGGAATTCGGATCGGGCACGCACATATCCTAGGCAGGTGACGGGAATGCTCGCCTTGGTCGGGGGTGATGAATTCAACCCGGGTAACGAGGAACAGGACCGCGCGCTCGCCGCGGCTGCCGGGCCCGGGCCCGCATATGTGGTGCCGACGGCAGCCGCGCGCCAGGACCCAGGCCAGTCGGTCGCGCACGCCAAGAGCTGGTTCGAGCAGTTCGGTGTGAAGCTCGACGAGCTGCCCGTCTTGAACCGCACCGACGCCAACTCCAAGGCCCTGGCCGAGCGCGCGCGAGAAGGCGGGCTGTTCTACCTCGTCGGCGGCGACCCGGGCCTGGTGGTCCAGGTTCTTCGCTCATCTCGAGTCTGGTTCGCGATCTTCGAAGCCTGGCGCGACGGTGCCGCGCTGGCGGGTTCGTCCGCCGGCGCGATGGCGCTCTGCAGTCACACCTTGGTTCGCGCCAGCTGGCCCAACCGCTTCAACCGGCGGCCCGCGGATGCCCTCGGTGTCGTCGCCGACACCGCGGTGCTTCCGCATTACGACACGTTTGGCCGTCGATGGGTCGGGTCGGCGCAGAAAGAGCTCGCGGGTGTGACTCTGCTCGGGATCGACGAGCGGAGCGCCGTCTTGTGGCAAGACGGCGCGTGGCGCGCGGCGGGCCCGGGCGCGGTCACCGTGATCAAGGGAAAGGAGACCGCGAGATTCGTTTCGGGAGCCAGGGTGACGGGACTGGGCGTCCCCGCACGTATCCTTCCCAAGTGATCGACTCCGCGCGAACGCGGCCACCGAAGACGCTTCACGCCGGGTGGCTTCACATGGGATCGATGCGGGTGCACCACATGCACGGAGGTCGCGGGTCGCCGGTCCTGTTCATCCACGGCCTGGGCTCGTCGGGCTACATCGAGTGGCGGTTCAACCTCGAGGCGGCCGCGGCCAGACACCGCGTGTATGCGCCCGATCTTCCCGGCTTCGGCCGGACCGAGAAGCCTCGCGCCCGCTACGGCATCCCGTACTTCACGCGCTTCATCGAGCGGTACCTGGAAGGTCGCGGGCTGCGCAGCGCGACCGTCGTGGGCGCGTCCCTCGGCGGGCGCATTGCGCTCGAGCTCGCTCTGCGGCGGCCCAAGCTCGTCACCAAGCTCGTCCTCGTCAACTCCCTCGGGCTGGGGCGCCCCAACGTCCGGTTCTCGTATGGCCTGGTGACCATCCCCCGCGTCGGCGAAGCTGTGATGAAAGTCGCGCGCAACGCTCTGCATTGGGCCCCGCCCAGCATGGTTCGCCGGGTCGCGGCACGTTACGCGGGCGCCAGCTCCGACGTCAACCGCACGATGGACGACACGTACCTCGGCCACATGCGCGAGCTCTATTCGGCCGAGGGCTACCACGACGCGTACCTCGCGACCATCCGCTCGCTGGTCACCCCGCGTGCTCTGCTCGGCCAGCAGTACGACATGACCAAGAGGCTCGGTGAGCTCAACGTTCCCGTCCAGCTCATCTGGGGCGCGGATGACACGCTGTTTCCCGTCGCGCACGCGACGCGCGCCCACGCGCTGATCGAGGGCTCGCGACTCGCGGTCATCGAAGGCGCCGGCCACACGCCACAGGCAGAACGGCCAGAGGAGTTCAACCGCGTCCTCAACGCCTTCCTCACAGCCTGACCGCCGGTACACAAGTCCCGAGTACCGGGCGCTCGTCGGCGCCCCGCTGGACCCTCTGGTCCACCCCGAGCCAATGGCTCCGCCACGGCTCTACCGGATGGTGCGTCTGCTGGTCAGGTGGATCGTGCTGCGGTTGTTCCGGGTCTCTGTCAGCGGGCTCGAGAACATCCCCGCCCCGCCCTACATCATTGCGGCCAATCACCAGGCGTGGTTCGACCCGGCTTTCATCATCCCGTTCTTTCCCGGGGCGCCGGTGATCTACACGATGGCGAAGCGAGAGACGGTTTTCAACAGTGCGTGGAAGCGAAGGCTTCTGCCTCTCATCGGGGTCTTTCCCATCTCGCCGCATGCGGGCGAGCTCGACGAAGCCGGGCTCCGGACGGTCTACGAGATCCTCGACCGGGGCGGAGTAGTGCTCATGTTCCCGGAGGGCCGATACTCGCGCGGCCGCGCGCTGCGCCCGCTCAAAGCCGGCATCGGCTACTTCGCGCTGCAGGCGGGCGTGCCGGTGTGCCCTGTGGCGGTGCGTGGGACCGACGTCTTCCGGCCCTTCAGCCGGATCGACGTCACGGTCGGTCCTCCCGTGCTGCCCGATCCGCCCGCGTGGTGGGAACTGAAGCGCCGGGTCAACCGCGTGGTCGACAACGTGCAGCGGGCCCTCGCCACGGCGCTTCGCAGAGGCCGGCGCCCGTAGAACCTCGACCACGGTGAAGAGGTTCCACAACTGAGACCTTGCCTCACCCGTGCTTTAATCCCTGAGGCTTGCATCTGGTAATCGGCTCGGGCGAATTCCTGGGCGACCACGTCACCACAGCGCTTGCGCCAGAGGTCCCAGTCATCGCTCTCAACGCGGATGCGGACGACGAGACGCTGGCCGACGCGTTCAGCGGCGTCGAGGTCGTGATCAACTGCGCCCGGTCGTGGTCCCCCGCGCGCAGGCTCAAGTTCCGCAAGTCTCCGCCCTCGATGCTTCAACGGGTGCTCGCGACTGCCGAGCGGGCCCGCGTGCGCCGGATCGTGCACGTTTCGAGCGCTGACGTTTACGGCCCCGACCACTTCACCCGGATCACCGAGCGCTCGAGGTTGCGCCCCGTGCACGCGTTCGAGCGCCTGACGCTTTACGAGGAGCAGTGGTTGCTCTCTACGGCGCGCCTGGTGGAGGTCGTCGTGGTACGCCCCACGAGAATCTTTGGCACAGGGGAGGACTGGATCCTGCCGAGGCTCATGGCGTCCGTTGCCACGGGGAGGGTCTGGCTGCCGCACGGCGGACGGGCCACCCAGACG
>JBAUTF010000076.1:0-2096 GCA_049582065.1 Candidatus Dormiibacterota bacterium
GGACAGGGAAAGTGCGCCTGCGGACGGCGTCTGAAAGACGCGTCGGTCTACACCTACCGCTCCCACAACGATCGTTTTCTGTTCCACCGGTGCGAATGCGGCACCGAGTGGACTGAGCACGTGACCGACGTCGACCCGGCCGAGCCAATCAGCTCAGACGAGGTCATCGAAGTGCACCGGCGCCTGGAAAAGTTCGAAGGGTCGATCGAAGAGCTGATTCAGCGCTACTAGCCCTCCGACCGACCCCACAGAGGCGACCTATGCGTTGGGTGATTGCGTGTAAATGTCGCCGCTGGCAAAGCTGCCCTTGATCCAGTAGGTCACGCCCGACCCGCCGTCTACCACCAGGAGCCGGCCTGGCCGGCCACATGGGCCGAGTCGAAGAACAAAAGAGCCCTCCCCCCACGGCGGGGGAAGGGCTCGAATGGGGAGGGTGGTGGCGCGATCAGCCGGCCATGGAAGTAGCCTGGTCGATGAGGGCATCGCAAGACCGGGTCAAGCCGCGCGCATTGCTCACGCCGGCGCCTTCGAAGGCGGCCGCTTCGAGCTGGTTCTTGATCCGCTGAGCCAGCTGGTCACGCCTCTGGTCGAGACGGGTGAGCCTGGCGACCGCGTCCGTGTAGGTCCTGTCGCCGGCGCTCGTGGACTTGATGGCCGCGGTGTCCGCCTGGAGCGTTGCCGGAACCTGCCAGCCCACCGCGACCGCCGCCACGACCAAGAGCCTGATCAGCCTTCTCATACCTATCCCCCTCAGAACAAGGCGCTGGTCACCCGGGGAGCCACCCCCGCGCTCCAGGACATTATCCAGCCCCCGTTATGGCCTGGCTAGCCCCCGGTTAAGAGGAGGCCGGAACCGCAAAAAGAAAAGAGGCCCGAACGGCCGGGCCTCTTCCTGGGTCGGGTTTAGTGCTTCCAGCTGAACGCGAAGCTGCTCGGCTGGCGGGTGTCGAACTCCTTGAAGCCGCCGAATCCGCACGCACTCACGGCTGCCTTCATCAAGGCCATGAACTGGGTCGAGCTGAGGGTGGTGTGCGCGGCTCTCGCCTGGCTGATGGCCGCGCTAAGAGCCTGCTTTGCCGCAGTGCACGCCGAGGTCGGCGCGACGGCCAGTGCCGTGACCTTGAACTGCGGTCCGCATGCCGCGACGGCGGCGTTGAACAGGGACTTGAGCGCAGCGAGCTCCGACTGGTCTTCGGTCTTGGCTGCCGCCTCGTTGGCCTCGGTCTTCGCGACCGCCCTCTCGGCCTTGTCCTCGGTGGCGTCCTGGGCCCGGGCTGTCGCCAGCGCCTGGCGGGCGGCCGTGCACGCGGGAGTCGGGGGAGTCGGGGGCGTCACTACCGGTGCGCAGGCTGACTGCACCGTGCTGAACAGGCTCTTCAGGGCTGCGCCCTCCGCCTGGTCTTCGGCCGGGTCGGTGCCCGTCTCGGGCTCGGTCTTGGCGAGCGCGCGCTCCGCCGCATCCTCAGAAGCGTCCTGGGTGCGCGCGGAATGCAGGGCCTGAATCGCGGCCGTGCATGCCGCTGTGACCTGCACCAGCTGGGGTTGGGCCTGGAACGCGGGCGTCGCGTCTGCAGGAGCGGATGCCGGCGCCGCCGCTCCGACCTGGGGAGCCAGCGCCAGCGCGATAACCGTTCCAACCCCCGCGGCTGTCGCACCAAAACGGACGAACTTGCGAATTGAAAGCATTCGTGGCCTCCTCGTTGGGCCCCCAGGACGAGGGGGCCTCTGGGTGACGAACTGACTCCCAGGGTAACCCGGGTCCCTCAAGCCGTGTCTATATTGACAGCGGATACATCTGTGTGATATATCTAACCGCAATATGGACCCGGAGCTCGGCCCGACCGCCTATGTCATCCTCGGCATCCTCGGCCTGGGCCCGCACTCGGGCTACGACATCAAGCAGCTCGCGGACATTTCGACCCGCCATTTCTGGGCCACCAGCTACGGGCAGATCTATCCCGAGCTGAAGCGCCTCACGGAGTCGGGGCTGATCCAGGCGGAGGACGCGCCGCGGGGCACGCGCCAGCGCACCCTCTACCACCTCACCGAGACGGGTCGCGAGACGCTGCACACCTGGGTGGCCGACCCGGCGATCC
>JBAUTF010000077.1:0-1627 GCA_049582065.1 Candidatus Dormiibacterota bacterium
GTCCGGGCCCGCCGGCTTTCTCGCGACGGCCGGTGGGCGGGGCCGCTCGGTCTTCGATTGGCTGCTCGCGGCCGCCTGCACATCCTCCTTGACGATCCGCCCGTCGGGGCCGCTCCCCTTGATCGCCGCGAGGTCGACGCCCATCTCCGCGGCCAGCCGCTTCGCGAGGGGGGAAGCCTTGAGGTGCTGGCCGTCTTCCGGCCCTTCGGGGCTTACGCCGGCGGGGGCTTGGGCGGGGGGAGAGCTGGTGGCCACCGGCTGGAGCTCCTCGACGACCTGCGGAGGTGGCTCCGGCTCCTTCGGCTTCGGCTGAGCGGCGGGCCTGGCGGGAGCAGCTTGCTTGGCGGGCGTGGCGGCGGAGGCTTCGCCGATGCGCGCGATCGGAGCGCCGATCTTGGCGGGGACGCCCTGCTCGACCAGGATCGCGAGCACTCCGTCCGCCTCGGCCTCGAGGTCGAACGTGGCCTTGTCCGACTCGACCTCGGCCAGCACGTCGCCGGTCTTCACGTCATCGCCGCTTTTCTTCTTCCATTCGACGATCGTGCCCTCCTCCATGGTGTCGGAGAGCTTGGGCATGTTTACATCAGGCATCTAAGATTCGGCCTTCCTGTCGATCACGCTGCGGACCAGGCGCTTGATGTCCTCGCTGGTCGGGATCGACGCCTTCTCGAGCGGAAGGCTGTAGGGCATGGGGACCTGCGCTCCCCCCAGCCGGCGCACCGGGGCGTCGAGGTAGTCGAAGCACCGCTCCTGCACGCCGGCGGCGATTTCGGCTGTGACGCCATAGGTCGACCAACCTTCCTCGACCACGACGCAGCGGCTCGTCTTGCGAACCGATTCGACGATGGGAGGCCAGTCGATGGGGCGGATGGACCGCAGGTCGATGACCTCCGCGTCGACGTCCTCCTCCTCGAGCTGCTTGGCCGCCTCGTTGGCCAGCACCGCCATCCTCGAGACCCCGACGATCGTCACGTCGGAGCCGGTGCGGCGGACGGCGGCCTTGCCTATCGGCACGGTGTAGTCGCCGCTCGGCACCATCCCGCGCACGTTGTACAGGCTCATCGACTCGAGGAACATGACCGGGTTGTCGGAGCGGATCGCCGACTTGAGCAACCCCTTGGCGTCCTCCGGCGTCGTGGGCGCGACCACCAGCAGGCCGGGGATCAGGCCGTAGAGCACCTCGAGGCTGTGCGAGTGCTGAGCCGACAGCTGGTGGCCTGCGCCACCCGGCATGCGGATCACCATCGGCACGCTGGACTCGCCGCCGAACATGTACCGGATCTTGGCCGCGTTGTTCACGATCTGGTCGTAGGCGACCAGCGAGAAATTGATGGTCATCAGCTCGACGACAGGGCGCAGGCCGAGCATGGCCGCTCCGATCGCGGTGCCGACGATGACCTCCTCGGCGATCGGCGCGTCGACCACCCGCTGCGGCCCGAACCTGTCCAGCAATCCATCGGTCACGCGATAGGCGCCTCCGAACTTCCCGATGTCCTCTCCGATCAGGAAGATCGAATCGTCGCGCTCCATCTCCTCGGCCAGCGCCTCGCGCAAGGCGACGCGGTACAGCTTTTCCTCGGCGCCGGCGACTGGAGCGTTGGCCGCCATCAAAGGGGCTCTTGACCCC
>JBAUTF010000078.1:0-4419 GCA_049582065.1 Candidatus Dormiibacterota bacterium
ACCGTGCTCGTCGTCGAGGATTCCGACGACTTCCGCGAGATCGTCGACCGGATCCTGAGCCAGAACGGCTATGAGGTGCTGGTGGCGGCCAACGGACCGGATGCGCTGGAGATGGCGCGACAGTACGCCGGCCATATCGACCTGCTGCTGACCGACATGATCATGCCCCGGATGCTGGGTACCGAGCTGGCGCCCCGCCTGGTCGAAAGCCGCCCAGACCTTCGCGTCCTCTACATGTCGGGGTTTGCGGAGCCTGGCCTGAGGCCGGGCGCCGTGGCTCCCGAGGTCGCTCTCCTGGACAAGCCCTTCACGGAGCCGACCCTGCTCGCCCGCGTCCGCCAGTCGCTGGAGGCGGAGTCATGAGCGACCGCGTGCTGATCGTCGACGACAGCGAGGACGACGTCGTGATGCTCGAGAGGTTCCTGGCGGACGCGGACACCGAGATCCGAGGCCTGACCGACTCCTCGCAGGCGGAGCGGGTTTTCGCCGAGTTCAAGCCCGATCTGGTTCTGCTCGACCTGCACATGCCGCCTCCCGACGGACTCGAGATCCTGCGCCGGCTGCGGGATTCACGCGGCGTCCTGAACATGCTCCCTGTCGTCGTCCTCACGGGGGACGTCGGACCGGCCACGCGCAACACCGCGCTCGACCTGGGCGCCGTCGACTATCTGACCAAGCCCCTGGACCGGCAGGCGGTGGTGGTTCGCGTCAGGAACCTGCTCGCGACGAGGCGGCTGTACACGGCGCTGGTGAGGTCTTCGCAGAACAAGAGCAACTTCCTGATGAGCATGAGCCACGAGATGCGAACACCGCTCAGCGCCATCATCGGCTTCTCCGAGCTGATGGCCGACGACAAAGCCGGCAAGTTCGACGATCCGACCAGGCACAAGTTCCTGGATGAGATCAACTCCGGCGGGCGCTTCCTGCTGGCCTTGATCGACGACATCCTGGACCTGTCCAAGATCGAAGCGGGGAAGATGGTCCTGCGCATGGAGAACGTTTCAATCGCCGACATCGTCATCGATGTCGTGACCAGCATGGAGCCGCTCGCGACGCGAAAGACGATCCGCCTCGAGGCGGACGTATCAGCCGCCGGGCGGGCGCCGGCCGACGCGCTGAAGTTGAAGTCCATGCTGCTCAACCTGGTGTCCAACGCGATCAAGTTCACGCCCGCAGGAGGGCGGGTGGCGATAGGAGCGAAGCGGCTGAACGGCTTCGTCGAGCTGTCGGTCTCCGACACCGGGATCGGCATCTCCCCGGCAGATCGCGAGCACCTCTACGAAGAGTTCCGGCAGTTCGAGTCCGCGATGTCGCGTCAGAACCACGGGACCGGGCTTGGGCTGGCTCTCACCAAGAGCTTCGTCGAGCTTCACGGCGGCGAGATCCGCCTCGAGAGCGAGGTGGGCAAGGGAAGCACCTTCACACTCAGGTTGCCCGTTGTGCCGCCGGGCGATGAGAAAGCTGCGTCGGGCCGGGGGTCAATTGCCAATGGGCACGGCCTCGCGCGGGCGGGGTAGCGCCGGTCAGCTCAGGGCTCCACGGCCTCCCAGAAGCGACATGCGGTAGATCTCCAGGGTCCCGACCCTGCCTCGTACCGCCGACTGGTCCGTCAGCTCGCTCTGCAGCATGGCCGCCACCGCACGGTAAGCCGAGCCGGACATCAAGATCTCACCCGGGCCGGCATGAGTCACGAGCCTCGCGGCGACGTTGACAGAATCGCCCAGAACGCCGAGCTCCGAGCGCTCCGCCGAGCCGACGACACCAATCACAATCGGCCCGGACGCGATCCCGACGCCGACCTCGAGCCGAAATCCCCATTCGGCGGCGGCGCGGCGGTTCAAAGCTTCGTTGGCTCCGATCAGGCCGATCGCCGCCGCCATCGAGCGCTCGACATGGTCGGGCATGTAGTCGTCGGCGCCGAAGGTTGCCATCACCCCGTCGCCGACGAACTTCTCGACCACGCCGCCGCAGATGGAGATCGACCTCAGGACCCGTTTGAGATGAGCGTTGAGGATCTCGAGAAGCCCGGCGGGGTCGTGCGCGAAACGCTCGGTGAGGCGGCTGAAACCGCGTATGTCCGTGAAGAGGATCGAGGCGGTCCAGACTACCGGCGTGGGGATCGGAGAGCCGCCCTGGGGCTCAGGGCTTCGGTCTTCGTACAGGCGTCGCAGCTCCAGCAACCGGGCGAGGTCGTCGGCATGAGTTTGAGCCGCCCGTTCGACGTCTTCACCGCTGATCACGGAGCCACCGCCTGCCGCTCGAGCGAACCTTCGATCATGTTCGCCGTCACCTCCGCCGTGCCCGGGCCCTTCATCAAAATCGCGGTGACGCCCGCCTTCTGGAGGGAAAGGGTTGCCGCCTGGTCGAGGTTCTTGACAGTGACGATCACGACCGGCAGGTCAGCTCCCAATGAGGATCTCAAGCGCATCAAGAAGTCCTCGCCGGAGAGCCCGGGCAGGACGAGGTCCAGCACCACCGCGCGGGGCGTGATGGTCGCCACCAGCCGCTCCGCGGTCTCGGCATCCGCCGCCCAGATCGAGGTCAAGCCTCGCTCCGACAGTTCCGCTTCGAGGAGGTGGGCGAAGCCGGAGTCGTCCTCGACCAGCAGGATGTCGCCCGCCTTCGCCGGCTCTTTGACCGCCGGCACCGTGAAGGAGAAGGTCGTGCCTTGCCCCAGGCCTTGCGACCGCACCGTGATCTTGCCGCCGTGCGCCTCCACGATGTTCTTGCTGATGGCCAGGCCAAGGCCGGTGCCGCGGATCGTCCTCCGGTCGGGGGTTTCGACCCGATAGAACTTGGCGAACATCAGGGACAGCGACTCGGGCGGGATGCCCAGTCCATGGTCCTGCACGGTGACCTCGACACTGCCGTCCAGGGCGCGGGCGGCGACCACGATCGAGCCACCGTCGGGCGAGTACTTGCGCGCGTTCGACAGCAGGTTCGCCACCACGCGGAAGATGGAGTCGCTGTCGACCCGAACCAGGGGCAGGTTATCCTCGAAGCTGGTCTCGATGGGCGGGCTCGTCGAATCGCTGAACATGACAATCGCCCGATTGATCAAAGCTGTGATATCCGCCGGTGCAAGGTTCAAGATCTGGTGACCGCCTTCCTCGATGCGGCGGATGTCCAGGAAGTCGTTGATCAGGGCGGTCAGCCGGCGGCCCTCCGTCAACATAATCGCGAGGTACTCCTTACGGTGCTCGGGCGTCACCTCGCGCGTCACCATCAGCTCGGTGAAGCCAACGATGCTCGCGAGAGGCGTGCGCATCTCATGGCTCACGGTCGACACCATCTCATCCTTGGCCCGGCCGAGCTCGGCGCTGCTCTGTGCGCGAGCCTGCGACTGGAGCAGCTCCAGCTGGAGCCGCTGGCCGTCCGTCAAGTCCTCGGCGAGGATGAACCGGGCATTGTGGCCGTCGAACCTCAGAGCATGCGACGTGACCAGCACCTGAATGATTGAGCCGTCTTTCAACCTGTGCCGCCATGGTCCGCTACGGTCGAACGGCGGCAGGGGCCGCGAGACGAGCTCCATGTATTTCGGGAGGTCTTCCGGCGCGCTCAGCTGAGGGATTTTCATCGTGAGGAACTCGTCGCGTGAGTACCCGTACTGCTTGACTGCCGCGTCGTTGGCCTTGAGAAACGCGAATGTGTCCGTGTCGTACAGCCACATCGGCTGCGGGTGGCCCTCGAACAACATGCGGTAGTTCTGTTCCGATTCCAGGGCGGTCTGCTCGCTCTGGAGCCGGTCTGACAGGTCTCGGTTGACCGTTGCCATGAGCCTGTCGAACTCGTCGGAAAGTGCCGCGATCTCGGCCGCGCCCTTGTCACCGGTGGCTGTCGGGCGACTATCGCCGGTCCGGCCCTGACCGACCCGTCTCCTCAACCCCATGATCGGTTCCGTGATCTGGCGAAGAAAGACGAGAAGGACAGCCAGCACCACGGCGGCGCCGACCAGCATGATCGCGAGATCGCGGTTCGCCACGTCATCGGCCGCGGCGAGGGCGGCATCTTCGTCGGCGCCGGCGTAGAGGCCCCAACCCACAGTGGAGATCGATGAGTAGCCGTACAGCCGGTGCGTCCCGTTCAGGTCCGGCCTGCCGGTGGCGCCAGAGGAGTTCGCAAACGCGGTGCTGATGGTCACGCCAAGCCATCGGGCCGGGTCGATCGACCGCGCGACGACTGTCCGACCGCCGCCCGCGACGACGAGGAACTCGACGTTGTGCGCGCCGTTGCCGAACTCGGATTCCAGGTGCGGGCCGAGCGGCGCCAGGTCCAGGAACCACGCCAGGACGCCCAATCCGAGAGCCGGAAACGCCACCACCACCACCTGATTGCCGGTCTCGGGGTCAGTCACCGGCGCAAGCACGACCTCGCTGGCGGCCAGCAGCCAGGACTGGCCCTCGAAGACCCGGTTGGGGC
>JBAUTF010000079.1:0-23106 GCA_049582065.1 Candidatus Dormiibacterota bacterium
GGCGCCCAGATCGACGTCGAGGACGACGGTCGTGTCTTCATCGCCGCGGTGGACCAGGAAGGCGGCAAGCGGGCGATCGACTGGATCAAGGGCCTCACCGACGAGGTCGAGGTCGGCAGGATCTACCACGGCAAGGTCGTGCGCATCATGCCGTTCGGAGCGTTCGTCGAGGTGCTGCCGAACCAGGACGGCCTCGTGCACATCTCCAAGCTCACCGACCATCGTGTCGAGCGGGTGGAGGAGGTCTGCAATGTCGGCGACGAGATCGTGGTCAAGGCTGTCGAGATCGACAGCCAGGGCCGGCTCAACCTGAGCCGCCAGGCCGCGATCGAGGAGCTGGCCGCCAAGGGCGAGCCGACCGACGAGCACATAGACACGGAGGCCATGGCAGTGGCCCTGGCGACCCCGCCTGCCCCGCCGCGCGAGGGTGGGTTTGGCGGACGCGACCGGGGCGGCCGCAATGGCGGGGGCGGCCGGAGTCGCGGCCCTCGTCGCGACTGATCGACAAAAGGCCGTGATTGCCGGAGCGGACGTCCCCACCGGCGGCTTCGCGCACCTACCCCGCGCTTCGCAGGCGGGGACCCCAACGGAGGGAGGCAACCGTGATGGCTGACGCCATCAGGGTTTGTGTCGCCGGTTACCACGGCAAGGTCGGCTCGGTTCTCGTTTCGGCCTTTGGTGGCGAGACCGACATCCAGTACGTGGGCGGGATAGGCCGCGGGGATGACCTGGCGTCCTTCCTGCGCGAGAAGCGGCCGCGGGCCTTCGTCGACTTCACCCGGCCGTCGGACGTCCTACATAACGCGCTGGCGGCGATCGCGGCCGGGGCCTCACCGGTCATCGGCACCACCGGGCTCTCGGCTGAGAACATCGACAAGCTCGAGACCGCCTGCAAAGAAAAGGGCGTGGGCGGCATCGTGGCGCCCAACTTTGCGGTCGGGGCCGTGCTGATGATGCATCTCGCCGACATCGCGGCTCCGCATTTCGACGCGGCGGAGGTGATCGAGATGCACCATGCGACCAAGCTCGACGCACCTTCCGGCACCGCGCTCGCGACGGCCAGGCGCCTTGCCGCGCGACGCGGCAGCAAGCCCTTCACCCACAAGAAAGCGGAGAAGGAGACCCTGCCTGGGACGCGAGGCGGGGAAGAGGGTCACATCGCGATCCACAGCGTGCGGCTTCCCGGGTTGGTCGCGGACCAGGAGGTCATGTTCGGGTTGCCGGGCCAGACGCTGACCATCATCCATCGCACGACGAGCCGCGAGGCTTATGTGCCGGGCGTGCTGCTTGCGATCCGCAAAGTCAGCACCGGAAGACGGTTCTACCGAGCTCTCGACGAGCTACTGGGCCTTCGCTAAACTGACCTCGTGCCCACCTCCAAGCGACTAAACGTTGCTGTCGTAGGCGCGACCGGCATGGTCGGGCAGGAGATGCTGCTTGTGCTCGCGCAGCGGCACTTCCCAAGCGAGCACGTCACTGCGCTGGCGTCAGAGCGGTCCGAGGGGATGACGGTTCCGTACAACGGCAGCTCGCTGGAGGTCCGGCATCTCGACGAGAGCGCATTCAAGGGCGTCGACGTGGCGATGTTTGCGGCGAGCGGCGACATCGCGCTGATGTTCGGCCCGGTCGCGGCCGAGGCGGGCGCCCTCGTCATCGACAACAGCTCGGCGTGGCGGATGAAGGAGAACGTGCCCCTGGTCGTGCCCGAGGTGAACAGCGATGACATCCGCTCCAACGAAGGCATCATCGCGAACCCCAACTGCTGCGCCATCCCGCTGACCGTCGTGCTCAACCCGCTCCGCAACGCAGCCGGCCTCGAACGGGTCCTGGTCTCCACTTACCAATCGGCGTCCGGCGCGGGAAGGGCGCTGGTCGAAGAGCTCGAGGAGCAGACCAGGGCGATCGCGGACGGCAAGAAGCCTCCGGTGGCCGCTTATCCCTATCAGCTCGCGTACAACGTGGTGCCCGGTGGATGGCGCCCGGAGCCCGACGGCTACAACGAGGAAGAGGTCAAAATCGTCAACGAGACGCGGAAGATCATGCACATGCCCGAGCTGCGGATCACGGCGACGTGCGTAAGAGTCCCGGTGCCGGTCGGCCACGGTGAGTCGGTCTTCATCGAGACGTCGAAGAAGATCACAGCGGACGAGGCTCGCACGCTCCTGGGCGGCGCGCCTGGCGTGATCGTCGAGGACGACCCGCACGCCAAGCTCTATCCGACGCCGCACGAAGTCGAGGGCAAAGACGAGGTGTATGTTGGCCGCATCCGCAACGACGCCTCGACCGGCAATGGCCTGGTCCTGTGGCTGGTGTCCGACAATCTGCGCAAAGGCGCGGCGCTCAACGCGGTCCAGATCGCGGAGCGAGCAATAGAAATGGGAGTTCTCGCATGAGTGTTGAGATCGGCCGGCTTCTGACCGCGATGATCACGCCTTTCAAAGCCGATGGTTCGGTCGACCTCGACGCGGCCGAGAAGCTCGCGGTACAGCTGGTCGCCGACGGGTCCGACGGCGTGGTCGTGTCAGGCACCACAGGCGAGTCGCCGACCCTCGACGACGACGAGAAGATCGAGCTGCTCCGCGCGATCAAGAAGGCGATCCCGGGCAAGACGGTCGTCGCCGGAACGGGAAGCAATGACACGCACCATTCCGTCAAGCTCTCGGAGCGCGCGATGAAGGCCGGCGCCGACGCGCTGCTCGCGGTGGTGCCTTACTACAACAAGCCTCCCCAGGACGGCATGTACCTGCACTTCAAAGCGATCTCCGAGGTCGGGCCCACGATCATGTACAACATCCAGGGCCGCACAGCGGTCAACATGACCGCCGCTACGACGCTGCGATGTGCCGAGCTTCCCGGGATCGTCGGGGTCAAGGAGGCGAGCGGCGACTTGGACCAGATCGGGTTCGTTTGCGCCGGAAAGCCGTCCCACTTCAAGGTATGGAGCGGCGACGACAGCTGGACCCTGCCGGTGCTCGGCGCCGGAGGCTATGGGGTGATCTGCGTCGTTTCGCACATCGCGGGCCGGTCGATGAAGCGGCTCATCGAGGCGTACTGCAAGGGCGACAACGACACTGCGCGTGATGTCCACCTTGGACTCCTGCCGGTGATCAAAACCCTGATGACCACAGCCGCAAACCCCGTGCCGATCAAGTCTGTGCTCAATGCGATGGGATTTCCGGCCGGCCCGTTCCGGCTGCCTCTCGTCCCGCTCACCGCGGATCAACTGAAGTCGGTGATGAGGACGGTCCACGACGCGGGCGACCTGGTCACCTTCAAGTCAGGAGTCAAAGTCGCTTAGCACCTCACTGGAGCTGAACCGGCTCCACGACACGATCCGCTCATGCAAGAACTGCGGGCTTCATGCGACGCGAACCCAGGCCGTGCCGGGAGCCGGGCCGTGCCCGGCCGACGTGATGATCGTGGGGGAGGCGCCCGGATTCAACGAGGACCGCCAGGGCGAGCCGTTCGTCGGGGCGGCCGGCAAGCTTCTGGACACCCTGCTCGCTCGAATCTCGCTCAGCCGCTCGGAGGTGTTCATCACCAACGTCCTCAAGTGCCGCCCGCCCATGAACCGGGATCCGATGCCGAACGAGGCTGAGGCATGCTCCCCATATCTCGCGCGCCAGCTGGAGTTGATCAAGCCCAAGGTCGTGCTGATCCTCGGGAGGCACGCACTTGAGCGCCTGATGCCGGGCCAGGGATCGATCTCGCGCGTCCACGGCAGCCTGATCAAGCGCGGTGATGTCGCCTACGTGCCGCTGTACCATCCTGCGGCCGCGCTCCACAACGGCTCGCTGGTCGGGGACCTCGAGCACGACTTCGACCTCGTCAGGCAGTATCTCGACAAGCTGCTGGCGCCTCCGCCACCACCCGCGCCCGTTCCAGTGCCGAAGCAGGAACCCGAGCAGCTTCGCCTGTTGTGATTGCCCCGCGATTTCGGAGGCTGACGCCGTGAGCTCGCGGGGAACCCTCACGTCGCGACTCAGGTACATCCCGCTCGGCGGCCTCGGAGAGGTCGGGATCAACATGTGGGCGCTCGAGTGGGAGAACAAGGTCCTCGTCGTCGACGCCGGCCTGATGTTCCCGCAGGAGGACATGCTCGGCATCGACCTCGTCCTCCCCGACATCTCCTACCTGCTGCGCAAAGACCGCGAGGTGCTGGGCATCTTCCTGACGCACGGGCACGAGGACCATATCGGCGGCCTGCCCTACGTGTTGAAGAAGCTCAACGTCCCCGTCTACGGCACGCGGCTGACCCTCGGCCTCGTCAAACCGAAATTGAAGGAGCATCGGATCCTACGCGAGTCGGACCTGCGAGAGGTCCGGGTCGGAGACTCGGTGCAGTTCGGTCCGTTTCGGGTCGAGACGGTGGCGGTCTGCCACTCGATCCCGGACGCCGTGGCCCTGTCCATCGAGACGCCTGTGGGCCGCGTGATCTACACGAGCGATTTCAAGCTCGACTCGGCGCCCCCTGACGGGCATCCCACCGACATGGCGCGTTTCCGCCAGCTCGGCGACGACGGCGTGCTCTTGCTGCTGAGCGACTCCACCAACGCCGAGCGCGCCGGTCGGTCCGGCAGCGAACGCGACCTTCACGTCCCGTTCGAGCGGATATTCGGGGAGGCGCCCGGTAGGATCGTCGTCGCCAACTTCGCCTCCAACATCCACCGCATCCAGCACCTGGTGCGCATGGCCACCCAGTTCGAGCGCCGCGTAGCGGTCGTGGGAAGGAGCCTTGAGACGAATTTCAAGACCTCCCGCGAGCTCGGATTCCTGAAGGTGCCCGAGGGCCTCACCGTCGCGCTGCCGGAGATCGATCGCGTGCCGCCCTCCAAGTTGCTCCTCCTCACCGCCGGCAGCCAGGGCGAACCGATGTCAGCCCTGGCGCGTTTCGCCGCCCAGCGGCACCCCCTGGTCAACGTCCTGAAGAACGACTGGGTGGTCATCTCGGCGCGTCCCATCCCGGGCAACGAGCGGATGGTCCACCAGACCGTGAACAACCTGTACAGGCACGGGGCGCGGGTCTTCTATTCGGAGGTCGGCAACGTGCACGTCACAGGGCATGCGCAGCGCGACGAGCTGAAGGAGATGCTGGAAGCCGTGCGGCCCAAGTTCTTCATCCCGGTGCACGGCGAGTTCCGGCAGCTGCTGCTGCATTCGGAGATCGCGCGCGAGGCGGGTCTGAGCGAGGACCGCATCGCCGTGGTAGAGGACGGCCAGACCGTGGAGCTGGATGGCGATTCGATGCGCCCCGGCGAGAAGATAGGCACCGGCCTCGTGTACGTGGACGGGCTCGGTGTCGGGGATGTCGAGCAGGTAGTGCTGCGCGACCGCAGACACCTGGCCGAAGACGGAATCCTCGTAGTCACGTTGACGCTGGACCGCGACAGTGGCGGCGTGCGCGCCGGACCCGACCTCATCTCCCGAGGCGTCATCGAACCGGAGCTGTCGGCCAAGCTCATGGCCGATGCGCGCGCGGCGACGATGGAGAGCATCTCGCGCTTCTCCAACAGCCGGGCCGACCTCAACCTGCTGCAGGAGATGATCCACGACGCCGTGTCCAAGACGGTCTACAAGCAGACCCGCCGCCGCCCTATGGTGATCCCCGTCGTGACGGAGATCTGAGCGGATGAAGCTTCCGCCGCTAGCGCTGGTCGCGCCCAGCCTCTGCCCTCGCTGCGACCAGCCGGCGATGGTGCTCGACAACTCGGGCGACGAGGCTCGCTGCGCGCATTGCGGCCTCCAGCTCCACCAGTGTGCCAATTGCCGCGGCGTGGCCGGGCCGTTCGACCGTTACTGCGGGTTCTGCGGCCACGAGATGGTCCGCGGCGATACGCGGCCGGTGTGGTGGCGCCTCTGGTTCCTGGCGGCCCTCGTCCCTCTGGCTGCGGGCCTCATCTACGGCATCGCGCAGGCTCAGGTTCATAAGTAGACCGGAAACGGCTCCATACTTCCCCATCTGTCCGGGCGCTGCGCGCCGGGACATCTTCCCCGCGCAGCGGGGAAGTGACCTTATCAATTCCCCGCGCAGCGGGGAAGTCACTTTATCAATTCCCCGCGCAGCGGGGAAGTGACCTTATCAATCCCCCCGCAGCGGGGAAGTGACTTCATCAATCCCCCGCGCAGCGGGGAAGTGACTTTAGATGGTTCGGTTCAGACGCTCCCCGCACTCGACGCAGAAGCTGTGCCGGCCGAGGTTGTGATGACCGCATGACGAACAGACGAGCCGCCTCGGCGGATCCGCCTGGAGCCAGCGCTCATTTTCGCGGCGATACCAGATACCGTCCTCGGGCCCGAGCATCCAGCGCCGCCCTTCGCTGTCGAGCACCGCGAGGTCGCGCACCGCAAGCCTGAAGGCGCGCGGGGGCAGCCCGCCGGTTCTTCGCTCATCGACCAGCGACTTGTACCTGACCTCGGCTTCTGAAAACGGGTCGGCCGCCACGGGGAGAGAATATCGCTCGCAACTGCCGTCGCGGGCCGGGTCGCGACAGGGTCGTAGTAGAATCCAGTTCGGCTCAAGGGCCCGCAGCATGCGTCGCACCACATCCCGAGGCACACGTCATTCCGCGAACGGCGCACGTCGCGCTTCGAGCTCGCGTTCCCGCTCCGCACGCGGCAGGAGAACCGCGCGGCCACACCTGACGCAGCGCCAGGTGCGCGAGGTGTCTGGCGTCTTCCTGATCCTGATCGCGCTGCTGGGTTTGCTCGCGATCGCGAGCCACGCAGGCTCGATCCTGACCGGTATCCGCGACAGTCTCGTCTCGACATTCGACCGCGCATGGTTCGTGCCGGTCGGTGCGTTGCTTGCCCTCGGGGCATACCTTCTGTGGCCGAAAGCGCCTCGACCGCGCGCCGTGGACGTCGTCTCGGGAGGCGTCGCGGTGCTTGCGCTGGTCGGGCTGTTCGGCCTTGTTGGTCATGCCGGCGGTTCGGTCGGGCGCTCCATCGACGGCGCGGTGACCGGCCTGGTCGGTAACGTCGGAGCCTGGGCGCTCTTGATCGCGCTTCTCCTCGTCGGGCTCATCGTGACCATTCACTTCAGTCCGGGCGCCTTGCTCGCCGCCAGCGTGGGCGCGGCTCGTTCCGCGTATGCGGAGCGCGTGCGCATCCAGAACCTCGTCGCGCTTCCCGCCTCGGAGAAGCCCAGGCCCCCCAAGCCAGCCAAGGCCACGCCCGCCACGACTGACGCCCTGGCCCGCTCGGCCGCCAGCTTTGCGACGCCGGTCCCGATGCTCGAACCGGCGAGGCCCTGGGAGGTCGAAGACGCGGAGGAGGATGGCGCCCAGGCGGACGGCGTAGAACGGAGGGCGACTTCCGCCGAGCCGGCTGAGGAGCCGGCCGTCTCGGTGATGCGCGTCGTCGCCGAGCTCGAGGACGAGCCGCCGGAGATCGAGTGGAAGCTGCCTTCGATCGGATTGCTCGACACCGTGACCGCGCGGCGGGAGCGGATGGCGGACGAGATCAAGCGCAACGTGAAGATCATCGAGACGACCCTCGAGACCTTCGGCGTCGCCTGCAAGGTGGTCGGGGTCAACCCTGGTCCGGCCGTGACCCAGTACGAGCTGCAGCCGGGGGCCGGCGTCCAGGTCAAGCGCATTACCGCCTTACAGAACGACCTCTCGCTCGCGCTGGCCGCGGCGCCCCTGCGCATCGAAGCTCCGATCCCAGGCAAGGCCGCGGTCGGGATCGAGGTGCCCAACAAGTCGGCCAGCCTGGTGACCATCCGAGAGGTGCTCGAAACGGCGGCCTTCCGGGAAGGGACCAACAAGCTGGCCCTCGGGCTGGGCAACGACGTCTCCGGACAGTCGATCGTCGCGGACCTCACGCGCATGCCTCACCTGCTCATCGCCGGCGCGACCGGCCAGGGCAAGAGCGTATGCATCAACGCCCTGATCACGAGCCTTCTGTTCCAGGTCACGCCCGACCATCTGCGCCTGCTCCTGATCGACCCCAAGCGCGTCGAGCTGACCGGATACAACGGCCTTCCGCACCTGGCCCTGCCAGTGCTCGTCGAATCTCACCAGGCCGCTGCCGCTTTGCGCTGGGCGGTGGCGGAGATGGACCGGCGCTACAAGCTGTTCTCGGCGGAGAGCGTGAGAAACATCGCCGCCTACAACGACAAGGCCACTCAGAAGCTCGCGCGCCCGCTGCCATACGTCGTGATCGTGATCGACGAGCTTGCCGACCTGATGATGGTCGCGGCAGGCGAGATCGAAGAGCTGATCTGCCGCATCGCGCAGCTTGCGCGGGCGGTGGGCATCCATCTCATCATCGCGACGCAGCGTCCGTCGACGGACATCATCACCGGGCTGATCAAGGCCAACATCCCATCGCGCATCGCGTTCGCGGTCGGTTCGCAGGTCGACAGCCGGGTCATCCTCGACACCGGCGGCGCGGAAAAGCTGCTCGGTCGCGGAGACATGCTTTACCAGCCGGTGGACGCCGGCAAGCCGACGCGCATCCAGGGCGCCTTCGTAAGCGACCCCGAGGTCGAGTCGGTCGTCAACTTCTGGAAGTCACAGGGCGGCCCCCGTTACATGGAGGAGATCCTCGAAGAGGGCGCGGGCACCGCGTGGGAAGGGGAGAGGCGCGAGGAGCGAAAGCTCGACCCGCTGTTCGCCCGCTCGGCGCGTGCGGTCGCGGCCGAAGGCTCCGCATCGGTCTCGCTCGTGCAGCGCAAGTTCAACGTCGGTTACTCGCGAGCCGGACGGATCGTCGACCAGCTGGCCGAGAACCACGTGGTCGGCAGCTACCAGGGGTCGAAGTCGCGCGAGGTGTTGATGACGCTGCCAGATGTCGATGAGCTGCTGGAGCGGCTGGGACTGGAATGAACACGCATGGGGCAGGCCCCCTACGGAACCCCCCCTTCCAGTTCAGCCGTTTTCGACCAGACCGCGTGGGGGCGGTGGCCAGGCCAGGCCGGGCCGCGCGGCAAAAGTTCGAATGAGTCCGCAGTCGCGGCTTGAGATCCACAGGTCGTGACGCCGGGGACCCTGCTGGCTGCCAAGCGCGGCGAGCGAGGCCTCACGATCCAGCAGGCGTCGGCCGCGACCCAGATCCGCGCCGAGTACCTTCGCTTGCTGGAGTCTGACGAGCTCGAGTCATTCCCGGCACCGGTCTACGTCAAGGGCTATCTCAAGACGTACGCGCGATACCTCGGCCTCGACCCCGAGCCGCTGGTCGCGGGGGCCCAGACCCCGGCTGGTCCTCCGGGGCTTGCGCTCGGCCTCGGCCGGACGGAACGAAAACCCAGGGTCGTGGTGACCGCGCCGGCTGTCGCAGCGGCGGGGGTGGTGCTGCTCGCCGGCGCGTTCGCCGGATACTCGTGGCGCCAGCTCGCGGCCGACCAGCATCCGGCGCCGATCACCGTTGCTTCGCAGGTCACGGCCCCGACGGCCTCCGCTTCGCCTGCGACCTCGCCGTCTGTGCAAACCCGCCCGATCGTCGTTGGCGTCCGAGTCACCGATACCGTGTGGATCAACGTGGTGGTCGACGGAGCTCTCCAGTACGCCGACTCCGGGAAGACGCTGTCGGCGGGCGACGTCGTTTACTTCACAGGAGTGGACGTCAAGATCACGAGCGGTAAGGCGGCTGCCACGTTCATCACGATCGACGGACGCGGCCTCGGAGCGCTGGGCGTGGGGGTGGCGACGAAGGAGTTCTCGTCGCAGACTTCTCCTCCATCGTGAACCTGTCCAACGGCCTGACCCTCAGCCGCCTCGCGGCGATCCCCATGCTGATGGTGCTGCTTCTGCTGCGGTTCCCCGGTCATGACCAGGCGGCGGCCGCTCTCTTCATCCTGTTCTCGTTCACGGACACGCTCGACGGCCAGCTTGCGCGGCGCCGCGGCACGGTCAGCGACCTGGGCAGGTTCCTCGACCCGCTCGCCGACAAGCTATTCGTGCTCTCGGTCCTGATCGTCCTGGTCCAGGAAGGGCTGGTCGCGGCGTGGGTCGTGGTGGTGATCTTCTCGCGTGAGCTCATCATCACGATCCTACGTTCGGTCGGCGCGAGCCAGGGGCGGGTGATCAGCGCCGCGCCGCTCGGCAAGACCAAGACCGTCATGCAGATGAGCGCGGTGACGCTGCTGATCCTGCAGAGGCCGTATCCGTGGCTGATTCCGGTCGCCGACCTCGCGGTCGGCGTGGCGATCGTCTTCACGATCTGGAGCGGGCTCGACTACATCTGGCGTTTTCGCTACCTGCTTGGACCATTCGACAGCTCGCAGCTGGCGGGACGGGTCGGGCCCAGCGGCGGCGCACCCGAGCGTGGCGAGCCCGTCGCGACCGAGTTGGACCTGGGGCGTGAGCTCGGGGAGGCTTTGCGCCGAGCCGGGCTGACCATCGCGGTCGCCGAGTCGTGCACGGGTGGCCTTCTCGGATCCTTGATCACCGACCAGCCGGGCAGCTCGGCGTACTTCCTGGGCGGCATCGTCGCCTACTCGGACGAGGTCAAACGGGCCCAGCTCGGCGTCCCCCCCGCGCTGCTGGAACGCGTCGGGGCGGTCAGCAGTGAAGTCGCCGAGGCGATGGCCGAGGGCGCGCGCTCCTGCTTCGGCGCCGGGCTGGCGGTCTCGGTCACCGGTATCGCGGGTCCGGATGGCGGCGGGCCGGCCAAGCCGGTGGGGCTGACCTACATCGGGGTCTCGTCCTCGCTCGGAACCACGGCGCGCGAATATCGATTCAAGGGCGACCGGCGGGCTAACCGCCGCGAGGCGGCGGCGCAGGCCATGCTCCTGGCGATCGAGGAGGCCCGTGTTCTCGAGCGAGCCCAGGCCCGGACCGCTTGACGCACGAACAGGTGTTCGCTACACTCTCGCAACCGGCCTGTAAAGAACGTTGATTTCATGCAGACGACGTAGAACACTCGCCGCAACGACCTAGGAGGCATCAAGGCATTGGAAAAAGAAAAGGAAAAGTCCCTCGACTCGGCGATGGCCCAGATCGTGAAGAGCTACGGCAAGGGTGCGATCATGAAGCTAGGGGAGCAAGCGGCCCTCAGAGGGGAGATCACCGTGATCCCTACAGGCGCGCTGCTGCTTGACCTTGCGCTCGGAGTGGGAGGCATCCCTCGTGGACGGGTGACTGAGCTCTACGGCCCGGAGTCCGCGGGCAAGACGACGCTGGCCCTTCATGTGATCGCCGAGGCGCAGAAGCAGGGCGGTGTGGCTGCGTTCGTCGATGCTGAGCACGCGCTGGACCCGCTCTACGCCGCGCGCATCGGCGTCAAGATCGACGACCTCCTGATCAGCCAGCCGGACACCGGCGAGCAGGCGCTCGAGATCGTCGAGGTCCTCGTGCGCTCAGGCGCGGTGGACGTCATCGTCATCGACTCGGTCGCCGCCCTCGTGCCCAAAGCCGAGATCGAAGGCGAGATGGGAGACGCGCACGTCGGCCTCCAGGCCAGGCTCATGTCGCAGGCCCTGCGCAAGCTCACGGCCGCCATCTCGAAATCCAACTGCTCGGTGGTCTTCCTCAACCAGCTTCGCGAGAAGGTCGGGATCATGTTCGGCAACCCCGAGACCCAGCCCGGCGGCCGCGCCTTGAAGTTCTATTCGTCGGTCCGGTTGGACATCCGCAAAGTCGAGGTCATCAAATCCGGCCTCGACTCGGTCGGCGCCCGCGTCAAGGTGAAGGTCGTCAAGAACAAGGTCGCGCCGCCGTTCCGTTCGGCCGAGTTCGACATCCTGTTCAACGAGGGCATCTCCCGCGAGGGCTCGCTCATCGACGCGGCCATCGAGTACGCCGTGTTCGAGAAGAGCGGGACGTGGATCTCATACGGCGACCAGCGCCTCGGCCAGGGTCGCGAGAACGTCCGGAACTACCTGCGCGAGAACCCGACGCTGGCGGCGGAGATCGAGGCCAGGGTGCGCGAGAAGGCCGCAGGCGGAACCACGCCGGCCAAGGCCGGTGGCCCCGTGAAGGCGCCGGCAGGTGCCCCCGAAGAGTTCTAAAAACGCGGGCAGGGTCACGCGAGCCCGGACGCCGGCCGGCTCCGCCCTGGACGTCGGACTCAGGTTGCTGGGCCGGCGAGCCCACTCGCGGGCGGAGCTCGGCCGGAAGCTGGGCCGCCGTGGCTACCCGGAGATCGAGGTCCGTTCGGCGGTGGACCGGTTGATGGAGCTGGGCTACTTGGACGATCGCGCGTTCGCGGAGGGCCATGTCAGGAGGCGGCAGGCTGGTTTGGGTCCGCTTGCGCTCTCGGCCGAGCTGTCGGCGCGCGGCGTGGACCGCCAGGTGGCCGACGGCGCGCTGGCACGGTTCGACGGCGAGGCTCAGCTGGCTTCGGCGACCCGGTTGGCCGAACGGCTGTACGGTCGAAAGCCGCATGCGGGGTATCGGGAGATGCTGGACGCGATCGGCCCGAAGCTGCTTCGTCGAGGGTTCTCTTCGGGTGTGGCTCGGGCCGCTTGCCGCGCGGTCTGGGATGGGACGTCGCGCGCGACAGAAGCCTAGAATTTGACCTCACGCGGGCGCATTTTGACGCCCGCAGTCATCGAGCCAACCCGAGGCTGGATCATGCCGATCCGGCCGTGGACGACGCACTTTGACAATGGAATAAACGAGGTGCATGTCACATGCCTGTCTTCGTCTACGTACCGCTTTTGGTGGTGGTGGCACTCATCGCCGGATTTGGAGCCGCCTACTTGCTGCTTCAGCGCCGGCAGAGCGACGGGACTCACGTCCTCGAGCTCAAGGCCCAGCAGACACTTTCCGACGCCGAAACTCAGGTCAAGGAGAAGCTGCTCGAGGCCAAGGAGGAGGCGGTTCAGATCCGCACCGCCGCCGAACAGGAGGCCCGCGAGTACCGGGCTCAGTCGCAGCAGATCGAAAAGCGCCTTTTACAGAAGGAAGAGAACCTCGACCGGAAGGGCGAGGACCTCAACCGTCGCGAGCGGGAGTTCGGGAATCGCGAGAAGGCGCTGGACGAGATCAAGGCTCAGCTCGAAGACACCTACCGTCAGCAGGAGAAGGAACTCCAACGGGTGGCCAACATGACCCGCCAGGAGGCCCAAGGAGTGCTGATGGGCCAGGTCGAGCAGGAGCTGCGCAACGAGGTCGCGCGCAAAGTCCGGGAGGCCGAGCTGGCAGCCCGCGACGAAAGCGATCGCCGGGCCAGGGAGATCGTCACCGAGTCGATCCAGCGCATCGCCGCCGACCAGACCGCCGAGGTCTCGGTCTCGGTGCTGCCGCTGCCGACCGACGAGCTCAAGGGCCGCATCATCGGCAAGGAGGGGCGCAATATCCGCGCCCTGCAGCAGGCGACCGGGATCGACCTCATCGTCGACGACACCCCGGAAGCCGTCATCATCAGCGGCTTCGACCCCGTCCGTCGCGAGGTGGCCAGGGTCGCGCTGAACAAGCTCATCGTGGACGGCCGGATCCATCCGGCCCGAATCGAAGAGATCGTCGCCAAGTCCCGCCAGGAGGTCCTGCAGAGGGTCAAAGAGGAAGGGGAGGCGGCTGTCCTCGAGGTCGGCCTGCAGGGTCTGCACCCTGAGGTCGTCCGCCACCTCGGCATCCTTCGATTCCGTACCAGCTACGGGCAGCAGGTGCTGAACCATTCGAAAGAGGTCGCTTATCTGGCCGCCATGATGGCGGCTGAGATCGGCGCCGACGTCCGCATCGCCAAGCTGTCGGGCCTGCTGCATGACATTGGCAAGGCCATCGACCACGAGGTCGAGGGTTCGCACGCCGTGATCGGGGCAGACCTCTTGCAGCGCCACGGAGTCCCCGCCCAGGTGGTCCACGCCGTCCGCGCGCACCACTACGACGAGGAGCCTCACTCCATCGAGGCGCTCCTGCTGATCGCCGCCGACGCGATCTCAGCTGCTCGCCCGGGGGCGCGCAGGGAGTCGCTCGAGGCTTACGTCAAGCGTCTGGAGAAGCTGGAGGAGATAGCGAACTCGTTCCAGGGGGTTCAGCAGTCCTATGCCATCCAGGCCGGCCGAGAGGTCAGGATCCTGGTCAAGCCCGAGCAGATCGACGACACCGCTGCTCAGCTGATGGCAAGGGACATCGCCAAACGAATCGAATCCGAGCTGAGCTTTCCCGGCCAGATCCGCGTCACCGTGGTGCGCGAGACCAGGGCCGTGGAGTATGCGAAGTAAATCCATCAAGGGAGTCCCGCCTCGGGGCTCCCTTTTTTGTTGCCCAATAGACTTGTGGCTGTGACCGGCGACGACTTTCGAATCTTGTTCGTCGCCGACGTCGTCGGCCACCCGGGCCGGGATGCGGTGAATGCGATCCTCCCCGGCCTCAAAAGAGAGCTTCGCCCCGACCTGACGATCGTCAACGGCGAGAACGCCGCGGGCGGGTTTGGGCTCACCGGCAAGATCGCCGCCGAGCTCAAGGGCGCCGGTGCGGATGTGATCACCACGGGCAACCATGTCTTCGCCCAAAAGGACTTCCTGTCCGAGCTGCCGAACCTCGAACGTGTCCTGAGGCCTGCCAACTACCCACCCGGGGCGCCGGGCGAGGGATCCTGCCTGGTGGAGGCCGCCGGCAGGCAGGTCCTGGTCATGAACCTGATGGGAAGGATCTTCACGGCGGAGGGCCTCGACGACCCGTTCCGGGCGGCAGACGCCATCCTCGCCGAGCATCCCGAGGTCAGGATCGTCTTCTGTGACATGCACGCCGAGGCGACTTCGGAGAAGAGCGCGATGGGGTGGTACCTGGACGGGCGCGCGAGCGCCGTCGTAGGTACCCACACCCACGTTCCGACCGCCGACGCCCGCATCCTGCCCGGCGGGACGGCCTTCGTGACCGACGTCGGGATGGTCGGGCCGAGGGACAGCTGCATCGGCATGGACAAGGATGTCGTGGTCCAGCGGTTCCTGACCGCGGTGCCCGCCCGCTTCCAGGTCGCGTCGGGACCCGTGACTTTCAATTCGGTACTGATTACCATTAGTGCTCCCACTGGCCGAGCAACATCGATCCAGAGAGTCGACCGTGAACACGTTTGAAGGGGTTCCAGCAATGACTACCGAGCGCGCTCCAGTAGAGGTGCTGAAGGTTTCGGCCACCTCTAAGCCGGTGGCCGTGGCGGGGGCAATCGCGGGCGTCATCCGCAGCAAAGGGCGAGTCGAGGTGCAGGCCATCGGGGCCGGCGCAATCAACCAGGCGGTCAAGGCGATCGCCATTTCGCGCGGCTACGTGGCTCCGGGCGGCCTTGACCTGGTCTGCATCCCCGCGTTCATCGACATCTCCATCGACGGCGAAGAGCGCACCGGGATCAGGTTGCTGGTGGAGAGCCGCTGACGGCAGGGTCCCCTCGGGCGCGGTCGTTCAACATCTGGACGATCGGCTGCCAGATGAGCTCAGCTGACTCCGAGAGCCTCGCGCGGCGCTTGCTCGCCGCCGGCTACATGGAGGAATCACTCGAACGGGCTGACATCGCCATCCTCAACACGTGCGTCGTGCGCCAGGCGTCGGAGGACCGCGTCTACTCCAAGCTGCACGAGTTGAGGGAGTGGAAGACGCCGGAGCGCACCATCGCTGTAACGGGGTGCATTGTCGCCAAAGAGGGCGATGTCCTACGCCGGCGATTCCCGCAGGTGGATGCGGTCGTGCCGATCGGTTTGTATGAGGATTTCCTGGCCGGCCTGGAGGCTCGATACGACTACTCGCAGGGCGAGGCCCTTCCGCCGCCCGGACGCACCGGCGTCAGCCACTACGTGAGGGTGATCCAGGGGTGCGACCACAACTGCACCTTCTGCATCGTGCCCAAGGTGCGAGGCCGCGAGAGGCACCTGTCGATGGCGGCGTTGATGGAGGAGTGCCGCGAGGCGGTCGCGGCGGGCGCGAGGGAGCTCGTCCTGCTGGGCCAGAATGTCGACGACTACCGTGATCCCGACGGTGGGGGCGGCCTGGCGGCGCTCGTCCGCTCGGTCGAGAGGATCCCCGGCCTGCGACGGCTCCGCTTCATGACCTCTCATCCTCAGGACCTGGAGCTCGAGCTGCTCGAGGTCATGGCCGCCAGCGACGTGGTTTGCCGCGAGCTCCAGCTGCCGATCCAGTCGGGCGACGACACGATCCTCAAGCGCATGGCTCGCGGGTACCAGACCCGGCACTACCGCGCGATCGTAGAGCAGGCGCGACGGCTGATGCCGGACCTTGGGCTCGTCACCGATGTGATCGTCGGGTTCCCGGGGGAATCGGAGGCGGCGTTCATGAACACTCGAGCGCTGCTCGAGGAGATCGAGTTCGACGTGGTCCACCTCGCTATGTACTCGCCGCGGCCGGGCACCCACTCTGCCGACCGCATGGCGGACGACGTGCCGAACGGAGACAAGCTCCGTCGCTTGAACGACCTGCTGGCGCTTCAGCGCCAGATCGCGGCGCGCAAGACCGCTCGATGGATCGGCCGCGATGTCGAAGTCCTGATCGAAGGACGCGACGAGCTCGGCCGCCCGTATGGGCGCATCAGGCAGGGCAAGCGGGCCATCGTAATGGATTCCCCGCACGGCTGCCGACCCCACGCGCAGCGCGGAGGCGGCCGAAGCGCCGCATGGGGAAAGGACAGCCTGGCGCCGGGTCAGCTTGTGAGCATGCGCGTCCTGCAGGCCAGCGCAGGCCAGATCCTGGGGTCAATCCCCACGAACTCGGACGCAACGCCGTGAGGTCGCCGGGGACCCCTCAGGCCGGCGGTATGACCGAGCGGATGTCCCCACCCACGACCCCGGTCATGCGGCAGTACCGGCAAGCGAAGGAGCAGCATCCTGACGGCATCCTTCTCTTCAGGCTGGGCGACTTCTATGAGATCTTTTTTGACGACGCTGAGGTCGCGGCCCCGATCATGGGCGTGACCCTCACCTCGCGGCCGCTGGGCAAGGCCGGTCGCGCGCCCATGTGCGGTGTGCCGCATCACGCGTGGCAGACCTACGTAGGGCGGCTGCTGCGAGCCGGACACAAAGTGGTGATCTGCGACCAGGTGGAAGCTGCATCGAAGAACAAGATCGTCAAGCGCGACGTCACGCGCGTGCTGACGCCTGGAACCGTCGTTGAAGACGCGTATCTGGACCCTGCGCGGCCCAACTACCTCGTCGCGGCTTGGACCAAAGGAAGCGAGGCCGGGCTCGCCGCGTGCGAGGTCTCCACCGGCGAGCTCCTGCTCTGCCAGCTGCCTGGCGAACGTCTGCGGTCTGAGCTGGAGCGACTGGCGCCCGCCGAGCTGCTGGCGCCGCCGGAGACAGAGGAATACCGATTTGATCCAGCCCGCGGCCAGCAGCGGCTGCGCGATGTCCTCGGAATCGCGTTCCCAGCATCGGTTGGCGCCGGTGACGCGCCACTTGCCGTCGGTGCCGCGGGAGTGATCCTCGACTACTTGAAACAGAACCAGGCGCGCGTGGCGCCGGGGTCGTTCACTGTTCGCACCTATTCCCCGGACACCACGATGCCACTGGACTCGGCGACGGTGAGGAACCTCGAGCTGCCTGCGCTGATCGGGCTTGTCGACCGGACGCGGACCGCGATCGGCGCGCGCCGGCTCCGTGTCTGGCTCGGAGCGCCCATGCGCGACGCGGAGTCGATCGAGCTGCGCCTCGGCGCGGTGGACGACATGCTCTCATCGCCGCCGCTGCGAGACCGGCTCGAAGCTGCGCTGAAACCAGTCGGCGACCTCGAGCGGTTGGTCACCCGCGCCGCGCAGGGCCACGCATCGGCTCGCGAGCTGGTGGCGCTGCGGCGCTCGCTGGAGGCGATCCCCGCGGTCCAGGAGGCCCTGGCGATGTTCCAGGCGCTGGTGATCAAAGAGCTCGCGGGACAGCTCAGCTCGGCGCCTGAGCTCGCCGTGCAGCTGGCCGCGGCGCTGGTCGAAGACCCTCCCGCGACCATGCGCGACGGCGGCGCGATCAGGCCTGGCTATGACGCCGACCTCGACGGCATCTCCGAGGCTTCGCGCAGCGCCCGCGAATGGATCTCCAGGCTCGAGGCCGTAGAGCGGCGGCGCACCGGGATCCGCACGTTGAAGGTCGGCTTCAACAAGGTGTTCGGCTACTACATCGAGGTCAGCCACGCCAACACTGCCCAGCTGCCGGCGGAGTACGTGCGCAAACAAACCCTCACCGGCGCGGAGCGCTATCTCACGCCTGAGCTGAAAGAAAAGGAAGCCGTGGTCCTCAGCGCGCAGGAGCGAACGGCGGCGCGTGAGCTCGAGATCCTGCGCGCCCTGGGCGAGGCCGTGGCGCAGTCGGCCTCGATCCTCCGCTCCACGGCCCAGGCGATCGGCATGGCTGACGCCGTGCTCAGCCTCTCGATCGCCGCCGCCGAGCACGGCTGGAGCAGGCCCGAGGTCAGCGCAGGTCTGCGCTTGAGCATCACCAAAGGCCGCCATCCTCTCGTCGAGCAGGGACTCCCTGCCGGCGTGTTCGTCGCCAACGACCTCGAGCTGGACCCCGATCGGGAGCAGATCATCATCCTCACCGGCCCAAACATGGCCGGCAAGTCCACATACCTGCGTCAGGCGGCGGTCATCGTGCTCCTGGCGCAGTGCGGAAGCTTCGTGCCAGCAGAGCGAGCGGTGGTGGGGCTGGCGGACCGCATCTTCACCCGCGTCGGGGCGCATGACGACATCAGCGCGGGCATGTCGACCTTCATGGTCGAGATGACCGAGACCTCCTTCATCCTCAACCACGCCACTCGCGCGTCGCTTGTGATCCTTGACGAAGTGGGGAGGGGGACTTCGACCTACGACGGGCTGTCGATCGCGCAGGCGGTGGTCGAGCACATCCACGACTCGCCCAGGCTGGGCTTCCGCACCCTGTTTGCGACCCACTACCACGAGCTCACAGCGCTTGCCGAGAGGCTGCCCCGCGTGCGCAACCAGCGAGTCGAGGTGCTGGAGGAGGGCGAGAGCGTCAAGTTCCTGCACCGCGTCGTCCCTGGAGGCGCCGACCGCTCGTACGGCATCCACGTCGCCGCTGTTGCAGGCCTCCCGTCTGCAGTCATCGCACGCGCGCGGCAGGTGCTCGGTGAGCTGGAACGCCAGCGCCCCCTGGAGCCGCCCGAGCTGCAGCTGGGACTGCCGATGGATGTCGCTCCCGACCCGCTGCGCAAGGAGCTCGAGGAGATCGAGCCGGACTCGCTCAGCCCTCTCGAGGCGCTGCAGAAGCTGTACCAGCTGCGGGCGAAGCTGACCCCATGACGGAGCCCATTCGTCTGTTGTCTCCAGAGGTCGCGGATGCGATCGCGGCCGGCGAAGTCATCGAGCGGCCGGCATCAGTCGTCAAGGAGCTCGTGGAGAATGCGCTAGATGCCGGCGCGCGGCGCATCACGATCGACGTCCGGGGTGCGGGCAAGACCTCGATCCGCGTCAGCGACGACGGGTCGGGGATTCCGGCGGATGAGCTGGCGATTGCGTTCATCCGCCATTCGACCAGCAAGCTCGCCAGGATTGCGGATCTCGCCGCGATACATAGCTTCGGCTTTCGCGGCGAAGCGCTTGCGAGCATCGCCGCGATCTCGGACGTCGAGTGCGCGAGCGGAGGCGCGGTGATCCGCATCCGCGCAGGCTCGCTGGTGGAGCAGGGTTCCGGACCGCTGCTCCCAGGTGTCGCCATCGAGGTCAGGGACCTTTTCGGCAACGTTCCCGCGCGCTTGAAGTTCTTGAAGAGCGACGCCACCGAGACGGCGGCGGTCAAAGAGGTGGTGGGCTCGTTCGCGCTGCTGCACCCGCACGTGCGCTTCCATCTCACCGTCGACAGCCGGGCCGCCGTGAGCACCAGCGGAGATGGCGACCGCAGGCGCGCCATCGGCGCCGTCTACGGCGCACCGGTGGCGGCCGAGATGCTCGAGATCGTCGGAATGCCACTCGTCGCAGGAATGGTCAGCCAGCCGCGTCTCAGCCGGGGCAGCCGCGACGGGATGGTCATGGCCGTCAACGGGCGGCCGATCAGCGCGAGGTCGCTGATCTATGCGCTGGAGGAGTGCTACCAGGGTCGCCTCGAGCGCGGACGCCACCCCGTCGCCGTGATCGACATCGGCATCGACCCGGCGCTGGTCGACGTCAACGTGCACCCGGCCAAGAAGGAGGTCCGCTTTCGCGACGAAGGCGCCGTCTTTGGGGCGCTGCAGCGGGCAGTGCGAGCCGCCCTCGACGGCAGCGAGCCGTTCCGGTACCACGCGCTGGAGCCGGCGCCGGCCGGCGCTCCTAGGGTCGCCGGTCCCCAGATGACGCTCCACGAAGGGACCGCAACCCAGGTGGCGGTCCAGCCGAACGGCCACGCAGCCGCCGGGTCGGTGCTCCGACCGATCGGCCAGGTGGGCCCCGGTTACCTGGTGGCCGAGGGCCCCCACGGCCTCGTGCTGGTCGACCAGCACGCCGCTCACGAGCGCGTACTGTACAACCGCCTCCTGGAGCGACTGCGCGATGGACGCGGCGCCAGCCAACCCCTTCTGATCCCGCAAGCGGTCGATGTGGAGCCTGCGCTGATCGCTGCAGCGGCCGATCACCGCGCCGACCTTGCGAACCTCGGGCTCGAGTACGAGGAGTTCGGGCCGCGCAGCGTCCGGATCATCGCCGTGCCCGTGGAGATGCCGGCCGGGCGCGCGACGGCCGCGATCCAGGAGACCCTGGCGGCCCTGGCCGAGAACCGTGGTGATGGAGCGATGGAGAAGGCGGCGGCGGCGCTCGCGTGCCACTCTGCGGTGCGGTTTGGCGACGTCCTCGACATCGCAGAGCAGCGGCGCCTGCTGGCCGACCTCGATGCGGCCGCCGAATCCGTCACATGCCCGCATGGGCGGCCGACGCGGCTTCTCGTGGAGTGGCAGGAGCTGACACGCCACTTCCGCCGGAACTACTGAACGTTTCGCACCGCGTCCCGGTCATCGTCGGACCGACCGGCATCGGCAAATCGCAGCTGGCGTTCGACCTGGCAGTCGAGCTTGGCGCAGAGATCGTCGTCGCTGACTCGAGGCAGGTCTATCAGCGTCTGGACATCGCCACCAACAAGCCAAGCCCAGAGCAGCGGCGGCGAGTTCGATACCACATGATCGATTTTGTCGACCCGGCCGCCGATTTCAACGCGGCCCAGTTCGTCGAGGGCGCACGCGCGGTGATCGGCGACATCCATGCTCGCGGCCGGCTCGCGATCGTCGAAGGCGGCACCATGCTCTATGTCGACGCGCTGTGCGACGGCTTCAGCCTTGCTGGCATCCCTCCGAACGCGGAGCTGCGCGCCGAGCTCGAGCGCATGGATTTGGGCGCATTGCGAGACCGGATGCTGGCCCTCGACCATGATCCTGGCGTAGACGAGAAGAACCCGGTGCGGATGATCCGGGCCATCGAGATCCTCGAGGGCGCGGGACCGCCGCTGCGCCGGCTGCGGACGCGGACACCGCCGCCGTGGCAGCCTGTGCGAATCGGATTGACGGCAGCCGTCGAGGTGATCGACCGCCGCCTGGAAGAGCGCAGCCGCCGGCAGGTCGAAAGAGGCCTCGTCGCTGAAACGAGGGCCGCTCTCGATTTGGGCGTGCCCGCGTCGGCTGCCGTCCTCACGGGGATTGGTTATGCCGAGGCGCTGGCCCACATCCGCGGCGAGATCAGCCTGGACCAGCTGCCGCAGGTCATGGCGCGATCGAACCGCCGGTACGCGCGTCGCCAGCTGCGGTGGTGGCGCCGCGACGAGAGGGTCAGATGGTTCGCGATCGAGCCCGATCCGCTGCCAGCTATCCTCAATTACGTGAGGGATTTCGATTGAGCAAAACGGTGGCGGGCGCCAAGCGCCTCGGCCTGATCCCGCCGTACCTGTTCGCCGAGATCGACCGTAAGGTGCAGGAGAAGAAGCGCGCGGGGGTCGACGTGATATCGCTCGGCATCGGCGACCCGGATCTGCCCACGCCGAAGCGCATCGTCAGCGTCCTGCAGGAGGCTGCCGCCGACCCGGCGAACCACCACTATCCGTCGTACTTCGGCTTGACGGAGCTGCGTGAGTCGATCTCCGGCTGGTACCGCGACCGCTCCGGAGTGAACCTGGACCCCGCCACCGAGATCCTGCCGACGCTCGGCAGCAAGGACGGGATCAGCCACGTGGCGCTCGCGCTGGTCGATCCTGGCGACGTCGTGCTGGCGCCCGACCCCGGCTACACCGTCTACGTGACCGGAGCCGTGATGGCGGGAGCCGACCCGTACATCATGCCGCTCACCGCGAAGCACAGCTGGCTGCCGGACCTCGACGCCATCCCCGAGGACGTGGCGCGAAAGGCGCGGCTGATGTGGCTGAACTACCCGAACAATCCGACCGCCGCCACCGCGGACCGGGAGTTCCTCGAGCGTGCTGTCGATTTCTGCCGGCGCCACGACATCGTGCTCTGCCACGACGCTCCTTACTCTGAGATCGCTTTCGACGGCTACCGGCCGCTCACGCTCTTCGAGATCCCCGGAGCGAAGGACGTCGGTCTGGAGTTCCACTCCCTCTCGAAGACCTACAACATGACCGGGTGGCGCATCGGATGGGTCTGCGGAAGAGCCGACCTCGTGAACCTCATCGGACAGCTGAAGACCAACATCGACTCGGGGATCTTCCAGGCGGTGCAGTGGGCCGCGATCGAGGCGATGAATGGAGTAGAGGCCGAGACGTTCGCCGCTTGCGAAATCTACGCACGGCGGCACAGGCTGGTCGCAGACACGCTGAACGAGCTGGGCTGGAACATCAAGCCCCCTCGTGCGACCTTTTATGTGTGGGCGCCGGTCCCGGACGGCTATGACTCGATCGGGTTCGCAAGCCACGTGCTCGACGAGGTGGGGGTCAACATCACGCCCGGCGTCGGCTTCGGCAAGTATGGCGAGGGGTATTTCCGGCTTTCGGTGACCGCTCCTGATGCCCGCCTCGAAGAGGCGATGGCCCGCATGAGGAAGCTCAAGCTCTGAAATCCCCACGAAATCCGAGGCTTCGCCGCGACCGGGGTCCCCGCGAACTCAAGCCGAAGGCTGCGAGTTCGTGGGGTCTTTTCGTGGGGGCCCCGTTCAAATGATCACGACCAGGACGCCGCGCGAGCGGGCCTATCTCGTCGGAGTGATGCTCCCCGGCAGCACCCCCGAGACCGTGCGCGATCAGATGGCCGAGCTGGCCGATCTGGCGAGGACGGCCGGGGCGGAGGTCGTCGGCTC
>JBAUTF010000080.1:0-5137 GCA_049582065.1 Candidatus Dormiibacterota bacterium
ACGGTTGTGCCACTGGGCATGGCGGCGGTATTTGCTATTGCGGTGTTTTGGATTGTGAGCGAAAACCGACGAGACCTGGCTTTGAGCGCTGGCCGGAAATGGCTGCCCTGACCGCGCGCCACGCAGGATTCTGGATCCGAGTTCCGGCGCAGTTGATCGACGCTGCGCTTCGGTGATCCCGAGCCGCGCCGCGACCTCACGAACTCAGGCGCGAAACCAGGGATGCCAGATGGGCACGACTGCGAGGACTGTCATGGCTACAGGGTCGGCGCATTGACTCCTTGGCAACGCATCCGCGAGGGGCGGATGCCCGTAGCCGAGGTGGCGGCGGGAAATCAGTACGACGTACGCCGGCCATTGCCACGGCAAGGCTCGGTCCAACTTACCCTGCTCGCTCGTAGACGCGGTAGAGTCCCACTAACGTCTGGCACGCCAAACCTGAGGCGGGAAAGGCTGAACGCCTATAGGGCCGCACCGCCGGAATCCGGCATCCGTCTCAGCGGTTGGCGAATGTCGCACCGCTGGCAGATTCGATGCCGACGAACGGCTCAATCACCCACGACGCCGCCGTTGTGCACGTTCCCGGCGACACAGCCGTCGGCGGGGTGATGGGCATTCGGATCGGCATTTGGATCGCCACGGTCAGCCCCTGGCTGCTCAAGAAGCAAGGCTGAAGCCCGGCCGGTCGGCCTTCTTGGCCGCCGACGCCCGATCTGTGATCCAGCGCACCGACAACACCAAGGTCAGCCATGCGGTCGCTATGAGCGCGCCCGCGAGCACATCGGTCGGCCAGTGGGCCCCCACGTAGATCCTGTCCAGCCCAACATCCAGAACTACCCCCGCCAAGACTGCCCAACCGATCGGCTTTGCCCAGCGCGGCAGATACCTGCCGCCGATGCACAACATCAGCACAGCAGCGCTAATCGTGATGAAGATGAGGTGTCCGCTGGGAAAGCTGGTAGAACCAGGATGCTCGGTAACACGAAGGATCTGGCCGACTGCCGGCCGCGGTCGGTTGACCAAGTTGACGATGACCTCGTACCAAAGGCCGCCGGCAAAGGCAGCAAGTGCCAGGATCCAGGAGCGACGATTCAACAGGAGGACGAGGAGGAAGACGACTACCTGCATGTAGATTCCACCGGGTCCGCCGAGCCACGAGAAGAAGGGGAATGTCAGCGTGAGCGGGCCCCAGTTGGTCGCCTGGATATCACGCTCGACCGTCGCGTCCAACGACAGGTAGGGATGCATGATGACAATCGCCGTGATCATTCCCACCACCGCCGCGGCGGCGATCGCGACTGCAAGCATTGGGACTCGGATCATGGCGTCGCCGGGGCGCGCCTACGAAACCACCGGAAGCTCGGGGATGGTAGCCAGCGCTCAGGAAGCCACAGCACGAAAGCCGACCAGCCGACACCGAGGAGGACGCCGCCAATCACGTCACTGGGCCAGTGGTCCCCAGCCCACACGCGGGCGAGGCAGGTGAGGACGATCACCAGCGCGGCCATGATCCAGAGGATCGGCCGGAAGGCGGGCCTGATCTTCGGAGCGATGATGACGGCCAGCATGAAGCTCATCCAGGTGAAGAAGACCGCATGCCCGCTCGGGTAGCTGAAGCCGGTCGTCGGCGACAGGATGTGGACGATGTCGGCGGGTGGCCGCTGCCGTGAGATCACGAGCTTGATGATGTTGTCGAACAGGCTGGAGAGGCTGCCGATCAACATCAGCCAGCCGGCGCGACGCTCGAAGATGAAGAGCGCAACCACCGCCACCGCGCCGATCAGGACCTGCCAGATCCCGGCGCTCACGTCGATCAGCTGGAACACATAGACCACTGGACCCCAGTTGACCTGCTGGACGAGCGTGGCGAGTGGAATGTCGAACGGCACCAGCAGTTTCTGCGCCACGACGAGATAGGTGTCGATGGCGAAGAGCGCAAAGACCACCAGGACGGTCGGCCCTAGCCACCGCCTCGCTGCCACTCCCGGCCGGCCTGCGAGGACCTCGCTCGCCGCCTGTTTCGGGTCGGCGCTCATTTCTTCAGGATCACCCAGTGCAACCTTGGCGGCAACGCTCATCCCCGGCTGCCCATCAGCCGAATCCAACGCGCACAAGCGAGGGAATGGAGACCCAGGGCGACGAACCCCAGGGCGATAACGCCCAGCAGCAGCTTGCCATACGACTGGGCCAGCAGGAACAGGAACGCGCCGCCGAAACCGTGCGCCTGGCCGGCGTCGTGATGGATGCCGGCCTGGATGAGAAACCAGCCGATGACCAGGAAGGTGACGCCTCGGGCGAACATCCCGAAACGGCCAAGGCCGACCGCGATGCTCTTTTCGGAAGCAGTCATCTCGGCGCCCTTCAAGTCCTGCTTGAAGGTGGCACGGTAGGCTTCGACGAACTGCCCGACGCCGATTCCAAGGGTGACGACGCCGATGAGGATCGTGATCAAGCCTCCCAAGGGGTGGGCGAGAATGGAGGTCGCGTACTTCTGATAGCTGTCGCCTGACGTCGCCCCTGCCCCGGCGAGGATCTGCAGCGCGAACAGCGCAATGGCCGCGTAGGAGATGGCACTCGAAACGAAACCCACTCGCGCCATGACGCCCGAAGCGTCACGCCCGCGGTGCAGCGGGTCGTAAATCGCTCTTACGAAACCCCATAGCGAGTAGGCCAAGAGGCCGATGATCATCGCGATCAGCACCACCTTCCCGAACGGGTTGCCGATCAGGAAGACGAGACTTCCCGACAAGTCTGTGGCCTTGCCGCCGCCGACGCCGAGCGCAATGCCCAGGGCGAGCAGGCCCATGACGGCATAGAGGACACCGCGGGCAACGTAGCCAACACGCTCGAGGAACTCGAGCTGGGGATTCTCGGCCGCGTGCTTAACGGCGTTTTCGGCCGTATGAACTGTTGCCATGTCAGGCCTCCGGCTGAAAGTGCCTCTTCAGCGCTCGGAACGCATTAGCGGCGGTTGGAGTCGCCCGGCTGATGATCTCAGTTATGGGCAGGATCCATTTCAGGGTGGGTTTGGGGTGGTAACAATTGCAGCAATACCGACCTGAAGCGGGCGCCCCAGCGCGATGCTTAGGGGGTTTCGTTGCTTACCGGCTCAAATGCGATTGCTGCGTCTGTTATGACAACTGGACGAACCTCTGTCGAATGCAGGTAACCCTGCGCCTCGCGCTTCGGTGGCACGTCTGGCGACCGCGAACGCGCTTACGTTTGATCCGCTTGCTGATGCGATGGAACAGCGATCTGGTTCCGAGAGGTGAGCTTTGAGCTTCAGTTCCATCATCCTCATCTTTGCCTTTACTGTTTTGTGGTTGCCGCGCTCGGCTGGGGTTACAAGAAGACCAACCTACTGGGTATCGGGCTGGCGCTCTGGGTTCTTTCGATCCTGATCACTCAAGTCCATATCGGTTAGGAGGTGTCCAGATGATCCACGCATTGCTCGTAATTGCGGTCATCCTCTTTGTCCTCTGGCTGCTGTTCCACACGACCGGCGGCCTTCTGATCAACCTGATCTGGCTGGTGATCATCGTGTTGGTAGGACTCTGGCTGTTCGGTTTCGTCCGGAGCCGTTCGGCACGCTAAGCCGGACAATCTGGCTGCGATATGTGCGGCCAAACAGTGCGCCTCGACGAGAAGGTGTCGAGGTCAGCTGGTGACGGGAAAACAAACGGCCTTGCGTAGGGGTAGACCTCGCAGGGCCGCTGATTTGGATGCTCTGCGATGCTGGGCAACAAAAGCAGCAACAGCTTGTCCCACCGTTGGTGGGTCCGCGCCCGCCCTCCTGAACTCAAATCTTGCCGCCTTCGTGTCCTTAGGTGACTTGCCATGACCGCCCGTTTCCGGGAATGTGTGACCCGGCTGTGACCCGGCGTGCGTCCTGATTAGCCCCCAGAATCGGCGCACTCGAAGCCCATGGGTCATGTCGCGCGACGTGGGGTAAAGCCTTCCGGGTGGTTCCTCCTAGTTCCCCGAGTCTGTGACACGTCTGTGATCCGGCCTGGGCGATTTGCCCCGTCCAGCGTAAAGCTACTCCCAGCGGAAATAGCGAATCGCTATGAATCCGAAGAGAACCGCGTAGACGGCCATAGTCAGTAGCGCTGCGTATGAAAGGCCCCCATTGAACGCCGAATCGAGCACAGCCCTCACAGCCGCGCCGCTCGGCGAGTAATACATGATCGTCCGCAAGGGGTCGCCCACCTGTGCCGGGTTAACCCACAGACCCGAAAGGAACATCAGACCGAAGGTAACCACCCCGGCGACAGGTTGTGCGACCGTCTGTGTCGGCAGCAAGGCCACGAGCACAAGGCCAAGCGCGAACAACTCGACGATCGCGAGCAGGAGCGAAACAGCAAAAGGCAGAATCTGCACGTGGAGTGATGCGCCGAACACGAGCGCGCCCTCCAGGATGACAATCAGGACTGCGGCCGCCGCAAGAATCAGATCGATGATCAGCTGCGCGGCAAGCAGCCTCGACGGGTGCAGCGGTGTCGTGGAAACCCTTCTCAGCCAGCCGATCTCACGGTCCCTGACCAGAGTGTTCGGCAGTGAAACCGAGATGAATATGATCGAGAGGACCAAGATGGTTGGGGTCCAAACCTCGATGACCGTCAGGCCGGAGTCGCCAACGTTGCCTGGATTTGCCTGTCCGACGAACCCAAACACCGCCAGAAGGACGGCTGGGAGTGCCAGCCCGCCGAAAAGGGCATACGGTTCTCGCAAGGCGAGCATGCCCTGGACCTTGAGCAGTTCGGCGAACTGAAAGCCCGACCTGCGACTGGTCGACTCGTCCAGGCGTGAACCGCTCATCTCTCAACTCCCTTCCCAACGGTTGTGGCGTCGTCCCTCGTCAGCTTGATGAAGGCATCCTCGAGGTTCCCAGTTCTTGCGTCCACGTCTGATACTCGAACTCCGATAGCTGCCAGGGCATTGATGAGAGATCCCGCGAGATCGCCCGTACCGGTGACGATGACGTACCTCTCCTTCCTCTCGATTTCGTTCACCCCGGGTATCGCTCGCAGGGTCTGCTCGTCAACCGGTTGAGATGGTACGAATCGGACCCTGCTCCCACCTGCTTTCGCCGCGATCGCTTCGGGTGTGTCGAGCGCTATGACAATCCCATGGTTGA
>JBAUTF010000081.1:0-6981 GCA_049582065.1 Candidatus Dormiibacterota bacterium
CGGAACGACAACGCCGAAGCCACCTCCCAGGTGGCGGGCCGAGCGCAACCAAAAGCGAGGTGAGAGGTGCCGACCTATGTGAACCCGGACAAGTGCGATGGCTGCAAGGCGCTCGACAAGCCGGCGTGCGCCTACATCTGCCCGAACGACCTGATGATCCTCGACATCGCCCAGGGCAAGGCCTTCAACCAGGAACCGGACCAGTGCTGGGAATGCTACGCCTGCGTCAAGACCTGCCCGCAGAGCGCCATCGCCATGCGCGGCTACTCGGACGTAGTCCCTCTCGGCGCCAGCCTCACCCCACTACGTGGAACCGACTCGATCATGTGGACGGTCCAGTTCCGCGACAAGCGTGTGAAGCGGTTCAAGTTCCCAATCCGTACGACCCCGTGGGGCGCCGTCGACCCATACGCGGGGTTCCCAGAACCTGACCTCGCCGCGCTCAAGGACCCCCACCTCGCGGGCGAAGCGAAGTGGCTGGGAGTCGATGCGCTGCCCAAACCCGCCCACAAATAGATAAGGAAGAGAAGAGAAATGAAACCACCAGAGGTCGAGGTAGTCGACACCGACCTGCTGATCCTGGGCGGCGGCATGGCCGGATGCGGCGCGGCCTACGAGGCCGGCTACTGGGGCCGCTCGAAGGGACTGAAGGTCACTATGGTCGAGAAGGCGGCCGTCGAACGCAGTGGGGCCGTCGCGATGGGCCTCTCCGCGATCAACTGCTATATGGGCATGCGCTGGGGCCAGAACCAGCCCGAAGATTTCGTGCGTTACGTGCGACAGGACCTGATGGGGGTCTGCCGCGAGGACCTGGTTTACGACATCGCCCGCCACGTCGATTCGAGCGTGCACCAGTTCGAGGAATGGGGACTTCCCATCTTCAAGAACCCGGACGGCACCTACAAGCGCGAAGGGCGCTGGCAGATCATGATCCACGGCGAGTCCTACAAGCCGATCGTGGCCGAGGCCGCGAAGAAAGCGATCGGTCCGGAGAACGTATACGAGCGCATCTTTGTGTCCGACGTCCTCGTGGATGAGGCCAGCGGTCGGGCGGTTGGCGCCATCGGCTTTTCCGTCCGCGACCACAAGGCCTATGTCTTTCGCGCCAGGGCGGTGATCTCATCGGCCGGCGGCGCCACCGGCGTCTTCCGGCCGCACGCGGTCGGCGAAGGCCTGGGACGGATCTGGTACGCGCCGTGGAACACTGGATCGGCCTACAGTCTCGTGATCAAGGCCGGCGCCCAGATGACGCAGATGGAGCACCGCCTGGTCGTCACCCGCTTCAAGGACGGTTACGGGCCGGTCGGGATGTGGTTCCTCCTGTTCAAGGGCAAGGTCAAGAACGCGTACGGCGAGCTCTACGAGGAGACACAGGCCAAGCTGCTCGACGACTGGCCTCCCTACGGCTCGGTCCGTCCGATCCCGACGCCGCTGCGCAATCACCAGATGCTGCACGACCTGGCCGACGGCAAGGGCCCGCACTACATGCGAACCGACGAAGCCCTGCAGGCGCTGACTATGGGTCTCGATCCCAAGGCGGTGCGCGAGATCGAGAGCGATGCTTGGGAGGACTTCCTGGACATGACCATGTCCCAGGCGCTGCTCTGGGCCTCCTTCAACATCGATCCCGCCAAGGTCCCATCCGAGCTCACTCTCACAGAGCCGTACCTGATGGGATCGCACTCGTCCGGCACCGGGGCCTGGGTGAGCGGACCTGAGGATCTGGCCCCCAAGGACTACTTCTGGGGCTACAACCGAATGACCACCGTCCCCGGGCTTTTCGCCGCCGGCGACGGCGTGGGCGCCTCAGCGCACAAGTTCTCCTCCGGCTCTTACGCAGAAGGACGCCTGGCTGCCAAGGGAGCGATCGCCTACATCGTGGACAATCCCGACCAGCCCGCGATCGACCAGGAGCAGATCGACAACAAGATCCGGGCGCTGTTCCGCCCGTACGAAGTCTTCGAGGAAGCGAAGGGAACTTCGACGAAAGAAGACATCAACCCCAACTACTTCTATCCCAAGCAGGGCTTGCTCAGGCTACAGAAGCTGATGGACGAGTACGTCGCAGGCCAGGGATCGAACTACCTCACCAACGAACCCACATTGCTTCGCGGCCTGGAGCTGATGCAGTTCTTCAAGGAGGACCTCGACCGCCTCGCCGCGCGCGACCGCCACGAACTGCTGCGCTGCTGGGAGCTGCGCGACCGCATCTGGTGCGCGGAGGCGCACTTGCGGCACATCCTCTTCCGTAAGGAAACACGCTGGCCCGGCTACTACTACCGGGGTGACTACCCGAAGCTCGACGAGGAGAACTGGCGCTGCTTCGTCAATTCCCGATATGAGGGTTCGACCGGAGAGTGGGAGATGAGCAAGGTGCCGCACCACTCGATCGTGGACTAGGGGCGGATGGCAAGCATCGATCCCGACGCATCACCACGCGAGGCCGGGACGTCGGAGGCCATCCTGGTCGTCGGGGGCGGCATCGCCGGAATCACGGCGGCGCTTGAGGCCGCCGAAGCGGGGGCGCAGGTCTACCTGGTCGAGAAGAGCCCTTACCTGGGCGGTCGCGTCGCCCAGCTCGCTCGTTACTTCCCCAAGCTTTGCCCGCCCGCCTGCGGGCTCGAGATCAACTTCCAACGCCTCCGGGACAACCGCGCGATCCGCTTCTTCACGATGGCCGAGGTGGACGAGATTAGGGGCGGGCCGGGTCACTACGAGGTCGCGGTGCGCCGCAACCCCCGCTACGTCAACGACCGCTGCACGACGTGCAACCTCTGCGCGGAAGTCTGCCCCGTCGACCGGCCCAATCCCTTCGACTACGGGATGAGCACCACCAAAACGATCTACCTCGGGCATGAGATGGCATTCCCTTCGAAGTACGCGATCGACGCCTCGACCTGTCTTTTCGACGAGTGTCATCGCTGCGTCGACGTTTGCCCTCACGACGCCATCGACCTTCACGAGCAGCCGGAGACGCTGCAGCTGACGGTAGGCGCCGTGATCATCGCCACGGGCTGGAAACCCTACGATGCAGCGGCGATCACGAACCTGGCCTTCGGCTACAGCCGAAACGTCGTGACCAACGTCATGCTCGAGAGGATGGCCGCCGACAACGGGCCTACCGGAGGAAATATTCTTCGACCCTCCGACGGCAAGCCGGTGGAGAGTGTCGCGTTCATCCAGTGCGCCGGCTCCCGCGACCGGCTCCATCTCGCTTACTGCTCGTCCATCTGCTGCCTGGCTTCCTTGAAGGAGGCAAGCCTTGTCCTCGAACGCCGGCCCGAGGCTCAGATCCACATCTACTACATCGACCTGCGAACTCCGGGGACGTACGAGGCTTTCGCGCAGAAGGTCTTGAGCCATCCGAATGTGCACGCCATCAAGGGAAAAGTTGCCGACATCCTCGAGGATCATGAGACCGAGGATCTGGTGGTCGTCGCTGACAACATGCTGGGCGGGGACATGAACCGCACCCGAGTGGACCTGGTTGTCCTGGCGACCGGCATGCAGCCGAGCTTGGCCGGCTCGGCTCCCGCCGGGCTGGTCGGATATGACCCGGATGGCTTTGTCGTCGAGGGGACCGACGGATCGGCCATATTCGCCGCCGGCTGCGCCCGGGCTCCAGTGGATGTCGCGACAGCCACCCTCGATGCCACAGCCGCGGCCATGCTCGCCATCCAGGCCGCGCGCGGGCAGTGAGGGCCTGAGGGATGGCGCGCCGGACCGGCGTGTACGTCTGCGAGGGATGCGGCATTGGCGGCTGCGTAGATGTGGCCGCGCTGGCGAAAGTCGCCGAGGGAGATCCTGGGGTTGTAGTCACGCGGACCTCGAAGGCCTTCTGCCTGGAGGACGCGGCGCTGATCCGCGAGGACGTCGCCGCTCAGAACCTCGAGTCGGTAGTGGTTGCCGCCTGCTCGCAGAGGGTCAACCGGCAGGTGTTCAGCATCCCGCCAAGTCATGTTCAGCGTGTGAACCTGCGCGAGCAGGTCGCCTGGAGCCATCCCCCTCAGGAAGAGGCCACTGAAGAGCTGGCGACCGACCTGCTCCGCATGGGTATCGCGGCAGCCCAGCTCACCAACCCGCCGGTGCCCCACACCGCGGACCACGCCCGGCATGTGCTCGTCGTGGGCGGCGGCCCGGCGGGCCTCAGCTCGGCCTTGAGCGCCGCCGGAGCTGGATACGAAGTCACCCTGGTCGAGCGGAAATCGGAATTGGGTGGCTTCCCGCGCACGATTTACCGAACCTATCCGCGCCGCGCGCCTTTCGAGGAGCTCCCCGAACCGCAGATCGACGACCTGGTCGGAGCCGTCACCTCGAACGCGTCGATCACTGTCCTCACCTCCGCTCACGTCAGCGGGATTGACGGGCAGCCGGGACGCTTCGCCGTGAAGATCGAGCGCGAGGACGGGCAACGGCAGGTCGAGGTCGGCTCGGTTGTTGTCGCGACCGGATTCGTGCCCGTCCCCGATGACCGCTTCGAGGCGTATGGCCTCGGGAAGCTGGAGAACGTCGTCACCAGCATCGAAATGGAGCGGCTGGCGGAGGACGATGAGATCCGCCGTCCCTCCGACGGCCGCCCGGTCGAGTGTGTGGCCATCCTTGCGTGCGACGGGAAGAACGATGCCGGCAACCTGCCTTACACAGGCACCGTCACCAGCATGGTCGCGTTGAAGCAGGCCATGTACATCCGCCGGCGCCATCCCTTCTCCCAGGTCTTCGTCGTCTACGAGGACATGCAGACAACCGGGCTGGAGGAGCTCTACTACCGAGCCGTCCAGCAGGATTCGGGCGTCTTCTTCGTGCGCGGTGAGGTCGCATCCGTGAGCGCCGCCGAAGAAGGCCGCGCAGCCGTGACGGTTCGGGAGTCTGTCCTGGCGCGGGACGTGGTCCTGGAGGCCGACCTGGTGGTCCTGCAGGTCGGAATGATGCCTACCACGAGCACCGGGGAGAGCGGAGGGCCACTGAACCTCAACTACCTTCAGGGCGGCAAGCTTCCCGTCGGCCGGGCGGGCTTTGCCGACTCCAACTTCCTCTGCTTTCCTTACGAGACCCGGCGCACCGGCATCTACACCGCCGGGTGTGTACACCGGGCCCAGGACATCGCCGGCAGCCAGCGGGACGGTGCGGCCGCTGCTTTGAAAGCGATCCAGGTCGTGGAGAAGGCCGCCGAAGGCGCGGCGGTCCACCCCCGGGTCGGAGAGCTCGGATTCCCCCAGTTCTTCATGCAGAAGTGCACCGCCTGCGGCCGCTGCAGCCAGGAGTGCCCGTTCGGCGCGCTCGAGCTCGACGCCCAGCGGCACCCCGTCATCAACCCCAACCGCTGCCGCCGCTGCGGCATCTGCATGGGCTCCTGCCCGGTCCAGGTGATCTCCTTTCCCGACTACTCGGTCGAGATGATGTCGGCCATGCAGAAGGCCGTGAGCCTGCCCGAGGACGACCCGGACAAGCTCCGCATCCTCGTCCTGGCCTGTGAAAACGACGCCTACCCGGTGCTCGACATGATCGGCATCAACCGGATGCGCTATCCCGCCACCTACCGGGTCGTCCCGGTGCGCTGCCTCGGTTCGGTCAACTCGGTGGTGGTCGCCGACGCCGTCCAGCGCGGCTTCGATGGTGTTGTGCTGCTCGGGTGCCGCTCCGGAGAGGACTACCAGTGCCACTTCATCCAGGGCTCTGAGCTGCTCGGCCGGCGCATGGACAACGTGCGCGAGACACTGAGCCGACTCGCGCTCGAGGAGGACCGCGTCAAAGTGATCGAGACCTCGATCGCCGATTCGCGCCGCCTGCCGGGAGTGCTGGAGGTTTTCGCGGACCAGATCGCGGCGATGGGACCCAACCCGATGAAGGGCTTCTAGCGGTGGCATCCAGCCCCGAGCCCGCCGCTCCCCTACAGCTGCGACCGGACGCTGCCTTCATCGCCCAGCTCGTCGATCGAGCCGGCGACTCGTTCAAGAGCTGCTACCAGTGTGGGACCTGCTCGGTGGTCTGCCCCTTCGCATTCCAGGGCACTCAGCTGCCGCGCAAGGAGATGCTGCTGGCCCAGTGGGGTCTCAAGGAGGAGCTCTTCGCCAGCCCCAACCTCTGGACCTGCACGACCTGCGGCAACTGCGCGCGGTTGTGCCCACGCGAGGTGGACATCCCGGGCACCATCCGGGCTGCCCGCGAGCTCTACGTCCTGGAGCAGAGCATCTCGCCCGAGCTGGCCACCGCATTCGAGAACACCAGCCGGCACGGCAACCCGCTCGGCATGCCCGCGCGCAAGCGGGCCGACTGGACGGCGGAGGCAGGCGTCGACGTCCCGATCATCGCCAAACTCGGCCGGCCGGTCGACGTCCTGCTCTTCACCGAGTGCTACTGGTCATACCACCCACGGGGCATTCAAGCAGCGCAAGCCATGGCGCGAACGCTGAACAAGCTGGGGGTCGATTTCGCCATCCTTGGGACCGAGGAGCGCTGCGTCGCCGATTCCCAGCGCCTGGCCGGCGAGGTGGGGATATTCGAGGAAGCAGCGGAGCACAACATCGGCGTGCTGGGCAAGTACGAGTTCAAGCAGCTGATCACTCCCGACCCGCACGCTTTCAACGCCTTCCGCAACCTCTACCCGAAGTACGGGGGGAGCTGGGACGTTCTGCACTACACCCAGTTCCTGGCCTCACGCATAGCCGAGATGGAGCTGAAGCCCATTCCCGAACGTACCGTGACCTTTCACGACCCGTGCTACCTAGGGCGCCACAACGGTGAATTCGAAGCTCCTCGCCGGCTGCTGGAGGCGATCCCGGGAGTGCGGCTGACGGAGATGGCCCACTGCCGGGAGAACGGCTACTGCTGCGGTGGCGGCGGCGGCGGCATGTGGAACAGCGGCTTTGTCAAAGAGCACGTCGACCAGCGCCTCTCGGAGGTCCGGGTCCGCGAGGCTGTGGGCACAGGCGCAGAGATGCTCGCCGTCTGCTGTCCCTTTGAGGTATCCCTCTTCGAGGATGC
>JBAUTF010000082.1:0-1556 GCA_049582065.1 Candidatus Dormiibacterota bacterium
CTGCGTCGCTTCCGGAGCTGCCGCGATCACCTCCGCATGCCGAGCGATCACCGGATCCAGGAAGCGCGCGAAATGATCGCTGCCTCCCAGGGATTCCGGCCAGCCAATCCATCCGCCCACTACCGACAGAATCGCCAGGATAATCAGCGGCCACGTCATCGCCGAGGGCGACTCATGAATGTGGTGTTCCACGTCGTGCGGCACGCGCGATTCGCCGAAAAACGTCAGGAACACCAGCCGGAACATATAAAACGCGGTCATCCCCGCCGTCACAAACCCGATTCCCCAAAGCAACGGCCGCGCGTTGAACGAAGCCGCCAGAATCGCGTCTTTGCTCACAAAGCCGGCCAGCGGCGGAATTCCCGAAATGGCGATGGTCGCCACCATAAACGTCTTCGCCGTAATGGGAATCTTGCCCCAAAGCGCGCCCATCTTGCGCATATCCTGCTCGCCGCCCATGGCATGGATCACGCTGCCGGAACCCAGGAAGAGCAGCGCCTTGAAGAAGGCGTGCGTCATCAAATGGAAAATGCCCGCCGTAAACGCGCCCACGCCCAGCGCCAGAAACATGTAACCAAGCTGGCTGATCGTCGAGTATGCCAGCACGCGCTTGATATCGTGCTGCACCAGGCCCATGCTCGCGGCGTAGATCGCCGTCACCGCGCCAATCGTGGCCACCGCGCCCAAAGCGATCGGCGCGAGTTGGAATACCACGTTCATCCGCGTGATCATGTACACGCCCGCCGTAACCATGGTCGCCGCGTGAATCAACGCGCTCACCGGCGTGGGTCCTTCCATCGCGTCCGGCAGCCACACGTAAAGCGGAATCTGCGCCGACTTCCCTGTCGCGCCCACGAAAAGCAGCAACGCGATCGCCGTCATCACGCCACTGCCCACCGCGAATCCTCCCGCCGCGATGGCCGGGCCAACCTCCGTGAAGCGCAACGTCCCAATCGTATTCAGCAGCAGGAAGAGTCCCAGAACGAATCCCGTATCGCCGATGCGGTTCACCACGAACGCTTTCTTCCCCGCATCCGACGCCGATTTGCGCAGGAAATAGAATCCGATCAGCAGGTAGCTGCAAAGCCCCACGCCTTCCCAGCCGACGAAAAGCAGCAGCAGATTATTCGCCAGCACCAGGACCAGCATGGAAAACATGAACAGGTTCAGATAGCCAAAGAAGCGGTAATAGCCGCCCTCGTGCGCCATATAGCCGGTGGAATAAACGTGGATCAGAAATCCCACGCCGGTCACCACGCCGATCATCACCGCGGAAAGCGGATCGAGCAGCATGCCCCACTGCGCATTGAAGTTCAGAACGCGCCCGGAGATCGTATGCATCACGCCGGCGGGTACCCAGTCGAACAACACAATCTCCACCACGCGTTGCGCTGGAGCGCGCGCAATCAGTTGCACGATGGCCCCAAAGGCAAACAGCACCGCCAGGCCCACGCTGCCCACGCCCACCAGGCTGACGGCCTTGTTGGAAATCCGCCGCCCGACGAACAGCATGGTCGCCGCGCCCGCCAGCGGGAAAAGCGGAATCAGCCAGATGC
>JBAUTF010000083.1:0-20330 GCA_049582065.1 Candidatus Dormiibacterota bacterium
CCGGGATGGTCAGGAGAGCGCCATCCCGAATCGCGGTGGCGCGAGGCGCGGCCACGATCGCGAGCCGGTCGAGCGTGAGCTTAGAACGGAGCTCCTGCGCGATTCCGATCATCGCATTGGCGGCGAGAATGATGCCGAACACCGCGTCCTGCAGCGGGCCGATGATCAGTACCACGATCAGCAGTGATCCCAACAGCGCGTTGAAGCGAGTCAGCAGGTTCGCCTTGAGGATTTCCTTCAGGGTTCTGCTGCTGGGGGCCACGACTCGGTTGGACAGGCCCCGCCCTGCCCGCTCGCGCGCTTCCGCCGCACTCAATCCGGGACTGGTCGCCGCGCGCCCGTCCGCATCGGTCAGCGGAGGTGCCGGCATCATGCTCGGCCGTGCCATCGGTTCGACAATAGTTAGGGCGGTTGCACTGGCGGAACGGCCATCGGCCCGGCTCCGCATGGGCGATCGACCCTACTTCCGGCTCACAAGCTCTGACAGCCTGTGCTTAACGTGAAACTCCTGCAGCGCCTGACCCTGGCCGACCTCACCAACCTCGCGGCCGAGGCGGCCGACACACCGATGCACCAGGGCGCGCTCGGGGTTCTCGGCGGCTCATCTCTGCTGGATCGAGAAGGTCACGTGCGAATCGAGGCGATCCGGACACACCTGGCGTCCAGGCTGGACCGGGTCCCGGAGCTTCGCCGGATCCTTTTCCGGACCGGGCCGCTGCAGGGCAGGCCGCTGTGGGTGGACGACCCGGACTTCCGGATCGAAAACCATGTCCTGGTCGAGCGGCTGCCCGAACCGGGCGGCGAGGCTCAGGCACTCCTGTTCGCCGAAGGGATGATGGGCTCTTTGATGGACCGCTCGCTGCCCATGTGGCAGATGTGGTTCCTCGAGGGATACGGCCAGGACAAGCTCGGGCTGTTCCTCAAGCTGCACCACGTCTTCGCTGACGGTCAGGCGATCCTCAACATCGTCGGCCTGCTGTTCGACCTCGAGCCCGGGGTCGCGGAGACCGCCCCGTCCCTCTGGAAGCCGGCGGCGCCGCCTTCGGCACGCGCGCTGGCGATCGACAACATCGCTCGTAAAGGCCGTTTGCTCGTGCGCGCCGGGCGCCGCCTCGCGCATCCCGTGGTCCTGGCGAGATCCGCCGGCGACACAGCTCGCGCGATCTGGGCGACGGTCCAGGAGGGACGCGGCGCCCCTCGCACGTCGCTCAACGTGCCGATCGGCCCGACGCGGCGCGTCGGCGCGATGAGCGTGGCGCTGGCGGAGATGAAAGCGGTCGCTCACGCCGATGGCGTGAAGGTCAACGACGTCTTCATGGACCTGATCGCAGGCGGCCTTCGCGACGTGCTGCTGCAGCGACGCGTTGCTATCGACGGGCTGCGGATCAGGGCCTCCATGGCGGTCGCGCAGAAGGCTCCGGGCCAAGCGGAGCACCTGGGCAACCACGTCGGGACGATGATCGTCCCGCTTCCCATCGACGTGGACGACGTGCGAATACGCCTGGCCAGGATCGCTGAGGCCACCGTCAACGCCAAGGCAAGGCAGCGAAGCGCCGTCCTCCAGACCTTCATGGTCGTGCTCGCCCTCACCGGCCTGACCAGGTTCCTGATCCGCCGCCAACACCTGGTCAACGTCCTGGTGACCAACCTCCTCGGGCCCCAGTTCCCCCTCTACGTCGGGGGGGCGCGGCTGGAGAGCGTGATCCCGATCCCCCCGATTGCCGGCAACGTGACCGCCTCCTTCGCCGCGTTCTCCTACGACGGGCGCTTCAGCGTCAGCGTCCACGCGGACGGAGAGGCCTGGCCGGACCTCGACGTGCTGATGCGCGGCATGGATAGGACGTGGCGCCGCCTCAGCGGCGGCAGAACCGCAGTCCCGGTCCAGGAGGGACTTTCGGCCCTATCCGCCTGAATGAAGAGGCGCACCCTGGCACGAATGGAGGAAAGACGATGGGCATAGGCATCGGGTTCACGTTTCTGTTGATCGCGGCTCTGGTGGCTCCGCTCTTGTGGGTTGCGTGGTGGGCGACAGGATCGCTCGGCGGCGATGGGCGGATGAAGGTTTCTGTGGTGACGACACGCGCCGCGACCTATAAGGACGCGACCGCCGCGCGGTCCCGCTTCGAGCGACCTCGCCCGGCGGACATCAGCCTTCCCTTCCGCCCGGGGGCCATCACCATGTATTCGCGCGCGCGCCGCCTCGAGGTCGCCAGCTGCAGCGGGCCCGACCACGCGGGACGATGCCCTCGAACTCCGGCGGGCGGTCAAGTGCCGTGCGCGGGACTGGTCCTTTCCCTGCCGCGGCCGGTCGGCGGCAGCACGGAGTGGCACGTCCCGTCGGGGTACCGTGCGTGCATGCTCGGGAGCTACGACGTATTTCGGCAGCCGGCCGTAGCCAACCAGAGCTAAGCGGTCCGGCGCGCAGGCGGGACGAGCTCGCGAGGCCACGTGGCCGGATTGCGCTGCGGCCTGCGCAGGCGGTCGGGCGGACCGGGCGGAAGAGCTGAGAGCACGCGGCCCAGCTCGGTCCCCCGCAGAGACGCGGTTGTCGTCTTGACCGCCGTTTCCACGACCTGAAGGAGGTTGCGCCGGCTCATGTAGTTGAATCCCATGACCCGAATGTCGTCGGCGTGCGGCTCGATCAGCACGACGCGCTTCCCGGCGCGCCTGAGCGCCAGGGCCTCGCGGTCGAGCAGGAGCCGGTTGTTGCCCCTCACGAACGAGGCGATCGCGCCCGTCGGCTCGAACAGACCACCGCGATAGCGGGAGGACATCGGGTTGAGGCAGACGACCAGGTCCACCTCCGCGTCCATCATGAGGTCGAGGTTCGCAGGCGAGTACGTTCCCCCGTCGACGTACTTGCGGCCGCGGATCTCGACCGGGTAGTAGAAACCGGGGATCGCGCACGAGGCGGCGACCGCGTCGGGCAGGCTCGCGCGGGGAGCACCCTCTCGGCCGAAGACGACCCGCTCGCCGGTCTGGTAGTCGATCGCCGGGATCCAGAGCCTCTCGTGGGGTCCCCAGCCCCTGGGCACGACATCGCGCACGACGGTCTTCAGCGGCTCGGTGGAGATGACCCCGTGGGGCAACCACGCGATGATCCCGGCCGGCCCGTACTTCCACGGCTCACGAATGCTGCGAAGGGCAAGGGAAGGCGACCCGAGGACCGGCCGGGGAAAGCTCCAGTGCAGCTGGAACCTGGTCCCGAACCTCGCAGCTCCAGGCTCGCCGAACTGGGGCAGTGCCGCCGCGTCCTCCCCGGCCGCGTAAGCCATGAGCAGCCACGGCGGGACCGCCGATGCCAGCAGCGCGCCGATCATCGCGCCCGCCGACGTCCCGATCACGTAATCGGCGCTGCCCGGGTCCCAGCCGGTCTCGGTAGCGATCGCATGCAGGGCCCCGACCGTCCAGGCCCCTCCGACCAGGCCTCCTCCTGACAGGACCAAGCCCGTGCGCGGCGTGTTTGCCATCGGTTCCAGCGTCCCCCGTGCGCTCTCGGCACGCGACGGCAGGGCGGCCTGCACAGTCAGGGCCGATTGCCACTTTGCCCGCGGCCGAGCAGGCAGCATCGTGGGGTCAAAACGGAGGTGACGCCATGTCTGAAAGCTACGTGGTCAACATCAAGAAGGCGGCCAAGAGCAATGACTTCTTCCGACAGGTGCTCTTTACGGCCAAGCAGTGCCAGCTGGTCCTGATGGCCTTGCAGGCGCACGAGGAGATCGGCGCCGAGGTGCACGAGGTCGACCAGATCCTCTACGTGGTCGAGGGCGAGGGAAAGGTCGAGCTCGACGGGGCCGCCCAGGAGTTCGAGAAGGGCATGATCGTGGTCGTGCCGGCCGGCGTCAGGCACAACGTGATCAACACCGACGACGAGCCGATGAAGCTCTTCACCGTGTACGCGCCGCCGCAGCACGCGGCGGGCACCGTCCACCGAACCAAGGCGGACGCCGAGGCCGCGGAGAAGCGCGAGCTTCAGCACGCCAAGATCTAGGCAGGCAAAAGAAAACGCCGGTGACGCGCGATGCGTCATCGGCGTTGCTTTGTCAGTCGGTGGAAAGAAGTATCTGGGCCGCCGGCCGGCCGCTTTCGATGGCGGCAGCGATGCGTGCGATCGCGATCGCGTATGCAGCCAGGCGCATCGAGACCCTCTTACGATCCATGAGCTCGGTCACAGATTGGTACGCACGCCGCATGGTGACCGCGAGCCTGGCCTCGACCTCTTCGCGGATCCAGGTCTCCGAGTGAAGGTTCTGTACCCACTCGAAGTAGCTGACGACCACGCCTCCGGCGTTGGCGAGGATGTCCGGCAGCACCTGGATACCACGGTGCTCCAGCACCGCGTCTCCCTCAGGTGTGGTGGGGCCGTTCGCGAGCTCGAGCACCCAGCGGGCCCGCACGTTGCCGGCGTTGGTCCCGGTGATCTGCCCCTCGAGAGCGGCGGGGACGAGAATGTCGACGGGCTCGAACAGCGGAGCGTTGGAAGGCTTCTTGTCATAGCCGGGCAAGTTGGTGAAGCTGCCTCCCTTCGCTTTGAGGTCGAGCAGAGCCTTCACGGGCAGGCCCTCGGATGCGACGACGCATGCGGTCGAGTCCGATGCCGCAACGACTTTGGCCCCGGCCTGCTCCAGCAGTAGAGCCACGTTGCCTCCCGCGTTGCCGAAGCCCTGTATCGCAACGGTCTTGTCACGTATCGTCTCGCCGGTCTCGTTGAACGCGGCGTCCAGCACGTCAAAGCCACCTTGAGCGGTGGCCGTGTCACGTCCCAGGGAGCCGCCGAGCTTGACGCTCTTACCAGTGACGACGGCGGGGGTGGATGCGTGAGCCAGCCGCCCGTATTCGTTGGCCAGCCAGTCCATGACCTGTGAGTCGGTGTTCACGTCCGGCGCGGGAATGTCCACCTGCGGACCGATGACGCGCCAGATCCGCTCGGTGTAGGAGCGGGTGAGGGCCTCGAGCTCCCCGATCGAAAGGGTCCGCGGGTCGACGATGATGCCTCCCTTGCCTCCCCCGAGAGGTATGTCGACCACGGCGGTCTTGACGCTCATCCAACCAGCGAGCGCCTTCACCTCATCGAGGCATACGTTCGGGTGGTAGCGAATTCCACCCTTGTACGGGCCACGCGCCGAGCTGTGCTGGACACGGAAGCCGGTGAATAGCTGCTTGCGACCGTCATCGCGGACGACGGGAATCGAGACCTCGTGGATCCGCTCGGGCGTCGTGATCCGCTCGATCACCGCCTGGTCGGTGATGCCGGCCACCGCCGATGCGGCGTCGACAGTGGCGGTGAAGCGATTGAAGGCACTTTCACTGCTCATTTCGTATCTCCTCATTTGCGGCTTAAGTGAGTTCAGCGTCTGCCCGCAAACCTCGTGTGACTAGAGGCTGTAGGCCCGGCGCGAAGGGGACAGAGGGCGCTTGCCGTCCGACCCGAACGAGGCGGGGCTTTCGCCCCTGCCACGCGGGTCGCCGCGGGCGGAGACTGCCTCCATGAACGTCGACAGGTTCTATCGTCCGCATTTCGGCCAGGTGGAACCGACCGAGAGCCTGCGCGAGGCCGCCACGCGAATGCGCAGCGGAGGTTGGAGCTGCCTCCCGGTGGTGGTCGGCGGCTCCGTGATCGCGCTGATCACCGAGCGCGACCTGGTCGAGGCGGCGGCCCATGGCGCAAAGCCATCCGATGCGCTGGTGAACGACTACATGAGCGACGGATCCGTGACGGTATCTCTGGACGACGACATCTCGGTCGCAGCCACGAAGATGTTCGCCATCGGCTGCCGTCACCTCCCAGTCGTCGACGCCGGCCGGCTGGTCGGCATGATCTCGGCGCGCGACCTCCTGCTCCAGGCGGCGAGCGCCGGCACCAGAGGAGCATTGGTGTCATGAGCTGGAGGCTGAAGACTCGAACCGACCCTCGCCACCGGCGCTCGGGAGCGAGGTGGTGGATGGGTGCGACCCTCGTGGCCGCCGGTGCCCTGGTGGGAGCGTACCTGCTCGACCCGGAGAGGGGGCACGGCCGGCGCAACCGCATCGCGGAAAGGACCGGGCACCTGGTGGGAACGACCCGCAGGCGAATCTCGCGTCAGATCCCGTTCGTGAGCCAGGGCGAAGAGGCCGCGGAGTCGGCCGGATGGCCGGAAGAGGCGCCGCCCGACGTCGATTCGGAGTCCTGATCGAGGAGGGTCCAAAGACCCTGCCCGGGATGTTGCGGCGGGTTTACTCTGCTCATTGCCCCGAGGTTCTAAGTAAGGTAAACCAGGGAAACCCTGACGTTGACCAGGTGATAGGTCGAAAGCCTGAAAGCCGGGAGACAGAAGAGGGTTGGACATGGGAAACCCAAAAGGAGCCTCGGGTGAACTGTTTTTACGCTGATGTTTGATGACGAGACCGTGGTGGCGTGGCGCGCGATGCCCTACCGGGCGCCGGTGGTGGCAGCCGACGGCTCGACCATAGGTTCGGCCGAATCCTTGCTCGGCGACGAAAAGGAAGACATCTTCCACGGGATCGTGGTCAAGCGCCACGGCGACGGCCACCTTCTCGAGGTGGCCGCGGCCAGGATCAAGAAGATCACCGAGAAGCACGTGGTGACCGATGTCCCGGCCGGCGACCTCGCATCGCTCCCCGCGTACCGCGAAGAGCGCTGGTATCACATCGGGTGGGGCGGCTTGTTCCGCAAGCATCCGGAGTGGGACGACACCACCAAGACCTGAGTCTGTCTCCCCTCTCGCCGCAGGCCGTTCGGCCCTTCTGAGGCCCGGACCGGCAGGCGGATACTCGGCTCTGAATGAAGCGCTGGGTCCTGCCGTTGATCTTGTGCGTGGTCCTCGGCATTCTGGCGGCCCAGTACTTCGTCAGCAGCACCGCGTCGCCAGGGCAGTGGAGCTACTCCGACCTGATCAACCATGCGCAGGCGGGCCAGGTGGCGAGCATCACCATCGGCACCGGGACTGGCGTCGCCACGGATACCTCCGGCCACAAGTACAACGTGTCGCTGCCGCAGGACCAGTCGGTCACGCTCGGGGATGAGCTCAAAGCCTATGGCGTGAAAGACGTTTCATTTCAGGGCACGGGCGACCTGGGGACGATGCTGATCAGCTTTCTCCCCAACCTGCTGTTCCTGCTTCTCATCGGCGGCCTCGTCTACTGGTCGTACAGGTCGATGCGACGCAGCCAGGGGCAGGCGATGTCGTTCGGCCGGTCCAATCCGCGCCTCATGTCACCGCAGCGGTCCGTGGTCACCTTCCGCGATGTCGCCGGCGTCGAGGAGGCCCAGTCGGAGCTCAAAGAGATCGTCGAGTTCCTGAAAACCCCCGAGAAGTTCCGCGCGCTCGGCGCCCGCATCCCACGCGGGGTTTTGATGGTGGGCCCTCCAGGCAGCGGGAAGACCTTGCTGGCCCGCGCGATCGCGGGCGAGGCCGGCGTTCCGTTCTTCAGCATCTCGGGATCTGAGTTCGTCGAGATGTTCGTCGGGGTCGGCGCCTCGCGGGTGCGCGACCTCTTCGACCAGGCCAAGAAGGCAAGCCCGTGCATCGTATTCGTGGATGAGATCGACGCCGTCGGCCGGCAGAGAGGCGCCGGCCTGGGTGGAGGCAACGACGAGCGTGAACAGACCTTGAACCAGCTCCTGGTCGAGATGGACGGCTTCGACACCGACACGCACGTGATCGTGATCGCCGCGACCAACCGGCCAGACGTGCTCGACCCTGCGCTGCTCCGACCTGGCCGGTTCGACCGGCACGTGGTGCTGGACCGCCCGGACGTCCGGGGCCGCCGTGCCATCCTCGACGTGCACGTGCGCGACAAGCCCCTCGCCTCGGAGGTCGACCTGGACATCATCGCGCGGCAGACGCCCGGCTTCTGCGGCGCGGACCTCGCCAACCTCGTGAACGAAGCCGCGATCCTTGCGGCGCGGGCCGACCGTACGGCCATCGCAATGCAGGACCTCGAAGAGTCGATCTACCGCGTGATCGCCGGTCCGGAACGCAAGAGCGTTCGCATCTCGGATGAGGAGAAGCGCATCGTCGCTTTCCACGAGGCGGGCCACGCGATCGTCATGCACGACCTGCCTCTCTGCGACCGGGTCCATCGCATCTCGATCATGTCGCGCGGAGCGGCGCTGGGATGGACGCTGAGCCTACCGGGCGAGGACCAGCACCTCGTTAGCGTCGCCGCCCTCCACGAGCAGCTTGCAGGACTGATGGGTGGGCGTACGGCGGAGCAGCTCGTGTTCGGCAACGTGACCTCCGGCGCCGAGAACGACATCAAGAAAGCGACCCAGCTCGCCCGGCGGATGGTCACGCAGTGGGGCATGAGCGAACGAGTCGGCCCGGTGGCGATGGGCGAGAACAATGAGCTTGTCTTTTTGGGCCGGGACCTCGGCGAGCGGCGCAACTACTCGGAGGAGATGGCCGCACTGATCGACGAGGAGGTGCGCACGATGATCGAGGAAGCGGGCTCGGTGGCGCTCGGGATCCTCACCGAGCGGCGCTCCATGCTCGGCCGGCTGGCGGACCGGCTGATCGCCGAGGAGACGGTCGAAGGCGAGGCGCTGGACCAGATGCTGCCGCCGGCTCAACCCAAGATCGCCCTCGCTTCGACCATCTAGCGAACCCGCGAGACCTGGCTGGTCTCAGGCCTCTTGGCCTGGAGACCGCAGCCCGCACCGGCAACCCGATCCCGACCCCGATCACCAGCAGCGGAAGCACGAAAACGTCCGTGATCGGACCGAAGTCGAAGCCGCTGATCTTCTCGAAAGGCCTTGCCGTTAAGGGTTCTGCTTCGCTTCCATCTCGCGCATGAATGACATTGCGTCCTCCGTGCTGGGCACGGTCAGGACGTTCTCGCGCGCGAAGTCTTCGGCGGCAGGCCAATCGAGGGACCTGATGCGGGTCGCGGCCGCCTCGCGGTCGTACGAGGTGCGGCGCATCCGGACGTCCGGACCTAGCACGGCCCAGAACGCGCCCGGCTCGCCATACGGCATGCCGACGCTGCCGGGGTTGACGACGCGCAGGCGATCGACTCTCCGGTCGAACTGCATGTGGGTGTGGCCGCAGACGACCACGTCGACGTCCAGGCCCGTTGTGAAGACGCGAATCCGTTCGTCAGGAGTTTCCGCGGTCATGATCTCGACGTCGCTGCCGGGCGACCCGTGGCAGAAGAGGACTCGACCCAGGCCCTCGACGTCTTCGACCAGCACCGTGGCCTCGAACGCTGCGAGAAAGTCCCGATCGTCGCGCGAGATCTGGCGCGAGCACCACTCGCCAAACGGTCCCGCCCACTCGGGCCCTTCCTGCAGGTCGAAAGCCTCAATGAGACCTCGGTCGGCGTTCCCGCTCACGAAACGGACTTCGGTGAGGGCTTTGAGCAGCTGGACGGTTTGCGCGGGCATCGGCCCCGACGCGACGTCCCCGCAGACCACCACCAGGTCGGGGGCTTCGCGGCGTACCTCCTCCAACACCGCCTCGAGCGCGGGAAGGTTGCCGTGTATGTCCGCCAGCGCCGCAATACGCACAGTCGTGGGCCTATGCGGCAGGCCCTGGGTCGACGGCGCGCGGCGGGGTCGGCTCTTCGACCCGGAAAGCTGCGAGGTCAGGCGTCACCACCGCGTACACGGCGGGCAGCGCCACCGAGATGAGCAGGCCGCTGAAGGGCACGATGAAACCGACCGAGACCGACAGGAAGGCAAAGACGACGCTCGCCAGGCCGTAAGTCAGGGCGACCCTGATTGACACGTCGCGGTTGCTGCGCGCGAGAGCGAACAGGCGCGTCGGGTCGATGGCGCGAGCCGCGCCGAGCTTGTCGGACCCGATCAGGATGGCGGCGGTGAGGTACAGCATGGCCAGCCACCACACGATCAAGAGCATCAACGCTACGAAGGCCAGGAAGACGGCGATCGCGACCTGGTGCGGATTCGCAGCGACGATCGCGATGGCGCTCCCGATCAGGGATGCGATGACGAAGAAGACCACGAGCCCATACGCGAAAGCGACGAGGAACGGCGCGACGCCGCGTTCGAGGTACTGGAAGCCGGCCGGCGGCAGCTCGCGCCAACCGCGCCGCACCATGTCGGTAGCCACCAACGTCCAGCCGAGAAGGTTGATCGAGCCGACGATCGGGATGAGGCCGATCAGACCTGTGATCGCGACCCGGCCAAACCAGTCCGGGGTGGACGTGAACCACAAGGTGTCGAGCTCGCCTTCGACCACACGGCTTCGCCAGCGGGCCCCGTCCCACCACCACCTGCCGTCTTGGGAGATCGGCGCCGGCGACATCGCACCAGCCTAACCTGATCGCCTGGACGTCGGCGACGAAGCAGCCGGACACGAGGGGCACGCGGAAATATCCTTCCTCTTCGATGATCGCCTCGATCCGATTTCGCATCGCGGCCTCCAGCTCGGGATCGTGACGCATCGACCGCCAACAGCCCAGCGCGGGCTCCGCCCCCGGGAACACCTCGCCTGTGCCGCATCAGTGCCTGATCGGGACGCTCGAGCCAGGTCGGTAATAACGACAATGGGCGGAGTGAACGGCGGGCCGGTGGGGATCTTCGACTCGGGAGTCGGGGGACTGTCCGTGTTCCGCGAGATCCGCGCCGCGCTGCCGGTCGAGTCGATCTACTACGTGGCCGACTCCCGCAATGCACCATGGGGCGACAAGACGCTCGAGTTCGTTCGAGAACGCGGTCTGAAGATCGCTCGGTTCCTGGTGAGCCAGGGCGTCAAAGCGATCGTCATCGGTTCCAACACCGGCACCGCTGGGTCTGCCGACGCGCTTCGCAGCAACCTGAGCATCCCCGTCATCGGCATCGAGCCCGGCGTCAAGCCCGCGGTCGCCGCGACGAAATCGGGGGTGGTCGGGGCGCTGGTCCCGGCCGCGATGGGAAGCTCTGATCGCATGGCATCTCTGCTGTACCGCTTCAGCACCGACGTGAAGGTGATCACGCAGCCAGTGCCGGGACTCGTCGAACATGTCGAGGCGGCTGACCTCGATGGCCCCGAGCTGAGGACACTGGTCGAGGGCTACGTCCGGCCGCTGATCGAAGCAGGCGCCGATACCATCGTGCTCGGCTCGACCCACTACGTGTTTCTCAAAGCGATCATCGCCGATGTCGCGGGACCGAACGTGACCCTCATCGATACGGGCGCCGCCGTCGCACGCCAGCTGGCGCGAGTGCTCAACGAGCGCGCACTCGAGGCGCCCACGGAGTCGAGCTACCAAGAGCAGTTCTGGACGAGCGGTGACCCGACCGCGTCGCGTCGCGTGATGTCCGCGCTGCTCGGGCGGGACGTCAGGGTGGAGAAGCTACCCGACCAGTAGGTGCCTTTTGTACCTCTCCGCCGAACGCAGCAGTGCATGCTTGGCGTCCGACTCCACGTTCCTGTCCCACCACGCTCCGTAGATTCGGTCGAAGTCAAACGGTTCGAGGGACGCGACCATCCGATCCACCCTGGCCGCGGACAGCGGGACGTAGTTGGGGTAGCTGTACATGAAGCTCACCCAACGCCGATCCTGCGCGACCTGGACGATGTCGCCGCACAGCAGGGCGCCCCGGCCCTCAGCACCGGACGGACAGTGCAGCACGGTCCCGCCCTCGCAGTGGCCTCCGGCGCGGATCAGAGTCATCCCGTCCCACAGCGCTTTCGACTCGCCATCCCAGAACTCGATGCGCTCGTCCGGCCGCATCACCCAGCGCCGGTCCGCCGAATGCAGGTAGACGGGCGCGTCAAACGCTCGACTCCACTCGACCATCGATGAGTAGTAGTGCGGGTGCGAGATCGCGATCGCTCGAATCCCGCCTAGCGCTCGCAATGCGCCCACAGTGGTCTCGTCGATCAGGGAGATGCAGTCCCACAGCACATTGCCTCCCGGCGACCGCATGAGCAGTGCCCGCTGGCCGATCGCAAACGAAGGCTTCGTGCCGATCCCGGTCAATCCAAGGTCATCGCGGACCTCGTTGTGGTGGTCGCGGCGCAACTCATCCAATGTGGTCCATTCCTGGCCGGACCACCGCACGTACTGGCGCTCGTCCTCGCAGACCTGGCAATCCGAAGGCGCTCCGCCGGCGGCGGCGAACTGGACGCCGCAGGTCACGCAGATCTGACACCGAGCCTCGGGCTTCACGCCGCCGGGCGCCCGCTCACCCGCTGACCTTCAGCACCAACCCGATCCCGTACGTGATTCCGCCGACGATCACTCCCGCGAGCGTCATCTCGAGCCCGGCCGACCACCACGTGCGCAGTGTGAAAAACGACTTGGCGGCGCCGACCAGGAAGTGTGCGACCAGGGATACAAACGCGGCCGTGATCACCGCCGCGCCTCCGCGCATGAAGAAGAACGGGATCACGGGGACCATCGCCCCCACGAAGGTGCTGACCCCCGCGGCCACCGCCGATTGCACCGGCTGGCTCGAGCCCTCGAGCCCCATACCCAGCTCGTCCGGCGCATGGACCTTGAGCAGCGCGTCCGGGTCCTTGGCCAGCTGTTCGGCCAGCTTGTCCGCCGTGTCCTTGTCGATGCCTTTCAGCTGATAGAACAGCGATACCTCTTCCTTCTCCTCGTCGGGGTTCTCGATGACCTCCTGCCGCTCGCGCGCGACGTTGGCCGCAGCGACCTCTCCCTCCGACCGCTCCGCGAGGAACGCCCCAGTCGCCATCGAGAGCGCTGAGGCGATGGCGCCGAAAAGGCCTGCGGTCAGGACGAATCCCGAGCCGCCGGTCGCGCCCGACACTCCCGCGACGATGCCGAAAACCGCGGCCAGCCCGTCATTGGCGCCGTAGATCGCGCCCGAGATCCAGCCCGACCCGGTGCGGTGCCAGGTCTCCCGGCCCAGGATCCGGTTGAGCTTGGTCTGCGGGCCGCTCGGAGGATGCTCGTCTCCGCGATGAGCGGCCTGGATTGCTTCCAACGAGCGCGAGTGGCCCTGCTCCTCCACGCGGATCGACTGAAGCACCGCATCGGTCTCCGGGTCACCCGTCGACCGCTTGTAGCGGTCCTGGATCTCGACCTCTTCGGCCGCCTCCATGCGCGCCATCACGGTCGGCACCGGCGCAATCCTTGCCTGAATGAGCTGCATCAGCGACAGCCGCACCCCAGCCGGATCGGGAACCGGTTCGCCCAGCTCGCGCAGCCGCTGCTCGATGCGCTCCCGGTGCGAGGCTTCGGCGTCTGCGATCGCCCGGATCACCTCGGCTCGGCGCGGATCGCCGACGCGGTCGGCCAGCAGCTTGTACAGGGCCCTCGCCTGCACCTCGCCTCGCCAGGCCTGGAGCAGGCGGGCCACGGCCTCTTTCGAGCTGGTCGATGGCGGCATCCGCTCAAGGTAAGCCAACCGGGTGGCGGAGAGGTTCTGAGACACTGGCGCCGTGCGCGGATTCTTCGCCGGCCTGATCCTGATCGTCGGCGTGTCGGCGACAGTCCTGTCTTTGAGGCCCGGCGGGCTCCGGCGCCAACTCCGGTTCGCCGCGCGCCGTTTTCGGATCGCCATCGGCCTGGGCGGTGCGTACGTGTTCGTATCGATCGCCATCCGCCTCGCCTTCCCGACCGGCCCGGTGTCCGACTACGGGCCGGCGGCCCTTGCCATCGTGCTCGCGGTGGCGTTCCTGGTGATGGGCCGCGACCCGGTGGTGAAGGGATCCCCGGCCGACCGGACCAACAAGCAGGGTCTTTAGTCAGTTTCCCGCTGCTCCACCTCGGCGCAATGTGATCGTGGAGGTTTAGGACTATGGCTATTGCTACCCCGTCGGTGACTCAACTTCTGCCCCAGCCCGCCGAGAGCTCGCCGGAGACGATCCCGGCCGTGTTTTTCGCGCAGGCCAAGCTCCACGACCAGGCTCCGTACCTGCATTTCTTCCGCGACGGCTCATGGCAGGCCCTGAGCTGGGCCGAGACAGCCGAGCGGGCCACCCGGGTCGCCTGCGCGCTCGTCGAGGCGGGATTGCGTCCGGGCGAGCACGTGGCCATGATGTCGCCCAACCGTCCCGAATGGCTTTACTGCGACTTCGGGATCATGGCCGCGGGAGGCGTGACCGTCCCGATCTACCCCTCCCTGCTGCCCAAGGTCGCCGGATACATCGCCGAGGACAGCAAGACGCGGTTCGCGATCGCGTCGGATGCAGCCATGGCTTCCAAGCTCGCCGACCATGAGCTTCCGAAGCGCGTCTTCACGATGGACGAAGACGTCCAGCGCTGGACGGACACCGAGCCGGCGGCCGATCTTCGCGCCCAGGTGTCCCAGCGCCTTGCTGCGCTGAAGCCCGACGGCGTCGCGACGGTCATCTACACCTCCGGCACGACCGGCGAACCCAAGGGCGTGATCTTCGCCCACCGCCACTTCATCGAAGCCGCCAAAGCAGGCCTCCAGATGTTCCACATCGGGCCCGAGGACGAGCTGCTCTCCTACCTCCCCTATTCCCACATCCTGGAGCGCGTCGACGGCATCTTCATCGAAACCATGGCTGGGTGCTCCTTCTGGCTTGCACGCAGCCTCGACACCATGTTTGTGGAGGACATCCACGTCGCGCGGCCGACGATCATGCTGGGCGTGCCGCGCGTATTCGAAAAGCTCTACGAGACCGTGTACGACCAGATGCGCAAGCAGCCCGTCTACAGGCGGGCGATCTTTCGCTGGGCGCTTGGCATCGGCGTGGCCAGGCTTCACGGCCATCCGGGTCCATGGCTTCGCATGCGAGTGCGCATCGCGGAACGCGTGGTCCTCGCGCCGCTGCGCGACAAGCTGACCGGCGGACGCTTGCGGTTCTTCATCAGCGGCGGCGCCCCACTCAACGAGAAGGTCGAAGAGTTCTTCTGGGCGATCGGGGTCAAGATCCTGCAGGGTTGGGGCCTCACTGAAGCCACCTCAGGGGTCGCGTCCAACACCGAGGAAGTGCACCGCTATCGCTCGGTGGGCATTGCCATGCCAGGCACGGAGCTGCGCATCGCCGAGGACGGCGAGATCCTTGTCCACGGCCCCGGCGTGATGATCGGCTACAAGAACCGGCCGGAGGCCACGGAGGAGTGCATCAAGGACGGGTGGCTCAAGACCGGCGACATGGGCTTCATCGACCAGGACGGCTTCCTGACGATCACCGACCGGAAGAAGGACCTGATCAAAACCTCCGGGGGCAAGTACGTGGCGCCGCTGCCGATCGAGGCGCAGCTCGAGAACGACCGCTACGTCAAGGCTGCTCTAGTGGTGGGCGACAGCCGGCAGTACGTGGTCGGGCTCATCGTGCCCGACTGGGAAGCCCTCGCCGCGGATGCAGGTTTCACCGGCGAGCCGGCCAAGCTGGTCAACGACGCGGCGGTGCGTGCGCGCTTCCAGACGCTCGTCGACGCGGTCAACCAGAACCTCGCCAGCTTCGAGACGATCAAGTACTTCGCGCTCCTGGAGCGCGACTTCAGCGAAGCATATGGCGAGCTGACTCCAACCCTGAAGAAGAAGCGGCGGGTCATCGCCCAGAACTTCCACGAGCCGATTGAGACGATGTTCGCCGCGCACAAGAAGGTGCCCACCCATGTCTGAGAAAGTCGTAGAGGCAGCGATGGAGGTCTTGACCGACGACCAGTGCGTGCAGCTGCTGGAGCTGCACGACCTGGGACGGGTCGCCCTCCAGGTCGGCGATCAGCCGGAGGTCTTTCCCGTCAACTACGCGACCGACGGCAAGATCGTCGTGTTCCGGACCGCCCGGGGTACCAGGCTCGACCAGGCGACCGAAGGCCGGATCGCATTCGAGGTCGACGACTGGGACCCTCACACGGGCGTCGGGTGGAGCGTGATGTTGAAAGGAGTGGCCGAAGAGGTCAAGGGCGGTGCGGATCCGTTTACGGCGGCTCTGCGCTCGCGCCCTGTCACGCCGCTGGCGCCGGGCGAGCGGGATCTCCTGCTCGCGATTTATCCCGCCGAGATCTCCGGACGTCGCTTCCGCCGGTAAGGCAAAAGGAAAGGGGCCGGATCGCCGGCCCCTTTTCACTTTAGGCAGCCCGGACGCTCAAGCCTTGATGGACTTGGTCGCGTGCTTGACCGGGATCACCTTCGCTTTCGGGAGACCCTCGAGCTTGGCGGCGCGCGGCATGGTTATCTCCAGCACGCCGTTGTCGTATTCGGCCTTGATCTCGGTCTCCTTGATGCCCTTCGGAATCGCCATGTGGCGCTCAAAGAAGCCGTAGCTCGCCTCCTTGCGGTAGTAGCCGGCCTCCTTGACCTCCTTGTCGGCCTTCCTCTCGCCCATCACGATCAGCTCGCCGTCGGCGAACTTGACCTGGATGTCCTCGGGCGCGATGCCGGGCAGGTCCAGCTTGACCACCAGGTCCTCGTCGCGGACGAAGACGTCTGCGGTCGGGATGAAATGCCTCCCGGACGTCAACGCCAGCAGGGGCCTGAATGGCCATGGGCCGCTCAGGGTGCGGAAGAACTCCGCGATTGGACTGTCGAGCTCTACGAGCTCTTCTGGAACGATACGAGTTGTCATCTCGCTCACCTCCTTGGTGTGACTTTCTGCGTCGACACCAACCTAGATCGCGCCTGCTTGCGTGCCTAGGGCCGATCGTCATGCGACGTTAAGGACGCCACCAGATGCGCCTGGTCGATCGAGACATAGAGCCTTTAGCCACCAATTTCCAGTGGCGGTCGGCACGAGAGTATTGACCGGGCTGCGCCTACTCTCTGGCCGTGGAAGAGCACCGGCTCAAGCCAGACCAACTTCGCCGCCAGTTGGATCCTGCGACGCTGCCTTTCGATTCGACCCTGGAGATCTCCCCGCTCCAGGCGCCCTTCGGGCAGGACCGCGCCATGGAAGCGCTCCAGTTCGGCGTCGGGATCGACAGCCCGGGTTACAACATCTTCGTCAGCGGTGTGACCGGCTCAGGCCGGACGAGCATCGTGCGCTCGTACCTCGAACAGGTGGCAAAGGAAAGACCCACTCCCGACGACTGGGTCCATGTCCACAACTTCGACCACGCTGACCGGCCAAGAGTCTTGAGCCTGCCGGCGGGGAGCGGCCGTCAGCTTGCGGCAGACATGGAGGCTTTCATTCGCGAGGCGCGCCAGCAGATAGCGCATTCGTTCGAGACCGAGCGTTACGCCGAGCGAAGGCGGCAGCTCGCCGCGGAGTTCGAGCAGCGCCGTGATCCCCTGCTCGAGGAGCTCGGGAAGTTCGCGCGAGAGCGCGGCTTCGTAATCGAGGCGACGCCGGGCGGCATGGTCACGCTGCCCGTGAATGCCGACCGGCCGATGAAACCCGAGGAGCTCCAGAAGCTGACCGACATCGAGCGCCAGGCCATCGAGCAGCGCGCCATCGAGGTGCAGACGCAGCTGGCGAGCACCTTCCGGCGGGTCAACCAGTTGGAGCGAGAAGGCGCGCAGCTGCTCGCCAAGCTCGATCGTGAGATCGCGACCTTCGCGATCGAACCGCTGCTGCACGGGCTCCGCGAGAGGTACGCGAAGCACCCCGACGTGGTCGCCCACCTGGATCGGATCGGACAGGACGTGCCCGACCACCTGCCTGACTTCCGACAGCGCGACTCCCAGGGGGGCGCCGCAGAACCATCCTCGCCGATCGAGGCCGCGCTGGCGACGGATCACACCAATCGCTACCGGATCAACGTGATCGTCGACAACACCGGGCTGACGGGGGCGCCGGTGACGGTGGAGGCAAACCCCACTTACTACAACCTCGTGGGGCGAATCGAATACCGCGCCACCTTCGGGACCATGTTCACGGATTTCCGCCAGGTCAAGGGAGGTGCCCTGCAACGCTCCAACGGGGGCTTCCTGATCCTGGAGGCCGCCGACGTGCTGCGCAACCCATTCGCTTGGGAGGCCCTGGTCCGGGCCTTGAGCACCCGCGAGGTGCGCATCGAGAACCTCGGCGAGCAGTACTCGGCGAGCCCCACCGGCAGCCTTTCGCCAGCGCCCATACCGCTGCGCACCAAGGTCGTGCTGGTCGGCCCACCGATCCTCTATCAGCTTCTGCACCGCCTGGACGACGAGTTCAGAGAGCTCTTCAAGGTGCGCGTCGACTTCGCGCCGGAGGTGGAGTGGACGGCCGGGAGCGTCGAGATGCTCAGCGCTTTCATCAGCCGCTGGGTCGCCATGAACGACCTGAAGCACTTCGACCGGGGCGGTGTCGCGAGGCTGGTCGAGGAGGCCGCTCGTTGGCAGGATGACCAGCGCAAGCTGTCGACACGGCTCCGCGACGTGGCCGACCTTGCGACTGAGGCCAGCTACTGGGCCGGCCGCCAATCTCATGAGCTCGTGCGTTCCAACGACGTCAAGCGCGCCGTCAGCGAGAAGGCCCGCCGATCGAGCCTCAGCGAGGAGCGCCTGCGTGAGCTCATCGACGACGGGACGATCAGGGTCGAGACCGAGGGGAACAGGGTCGGTCAGCTCAACGGGCTTTCGGTCGTCGAGCTCGGAGACCACCGTTTCGGAATGCCGAGCCGCGTCTCGGCCTCGGTCGCGCTCGGCCGCGGAACGCTGGAGAGCATCGACCGGGAGACCGAGATGGGCGGCCCGATCCACAACAAGGGCTTTTTGATCGTGTCGGGCTACCTCGCAGGCAAATACGCCCAGAGATGGCCGCTCGCCATGCGAGCGACCATCACATTCGAGCAGTCCTACGACGAGGTGGAAGGCGATTCGGCGTCGTCGACAGAGTTGTACGCCCTGCTTTCGGCCCTCGCCGGAGTGCCGTTGAAGCAGAACATCGCAGTCACCGGCTCGGTGGACCAGCACGGGAGCGTGCAGGCGGTCGGCGGGGTGACCGACAAGATCGAGGGCTTCTTCAAAGTGTGCCGATCAAGGGGCCTGTCGGGCGACCAGGGGGTGATGATCCCTGCGTCAAACGTGCGCCACCTCATGCTCTCCGACGATGTCGTCGATGCGGTCCGCGACGGCAAGTTCAATATCTGGGCTGTGGCGGATGTCGACCAGGGGATCGAGATCCTCACCGGCACTCCAGCCGGAGACCGCTCCCCCGACGGCGAATACCCGGCGGGCACCATCCACAACCTCGTCGCGCAGAAGCTGCGGAGCTATGCGGATCTCCAGGCGGCTTTTGGCGGCGGGCCGAACGGGAGGGCTGGCCACGCCTTGAGCGAGGCCCGGCCGCAAGCCCGAGGCGCGCCGCATCTAAAGTTGACCGAGTGACTCCTAGCATCCGCCTCGGTCGATTGTTCGGGATCGAGATCGGCGCCAACTGGAGCCTCATCTTCATCTTCGCCCTGATCACGTGGACCCTCGCCACCAGCGTCCTGTCGGTGGACGTCCCGGGGCAGAGCGTGGCCGCCTACTGGCTTGTAGCCGCCGCCGGCGCGGTCGTCTTCTACGCCTGCCTGCTCGCGCACGAGATGTCCCACGCGCTGGTCGCGCGGCGGAGCGGGGTCAAGGTTGCCGGGATCACGCTGTGGCTGTTCGGCGGCGTCTCGCAACTCGAAGGCGAGCCGAAGAGCGCAGGCTCGGAGGCGCTCATCGCGGTCGTCGGACCCCTGACGAGCTTCACGATCGCGCTGGTCGCGTTCGGCGTGGCGTACGCCATCCCCGGCAACGGCCTGATCCCCGACCTCCTCTACTGGCTGGCGTTCGTCAACGTCGCGCTGGGGTTGTTCAACCTTGTGCCCGCATTCCCTCTCGACGGTGGCAGGCTGCTGAGCTCGTTCTTCTGGTGGCGGTCGGGCAGCCGCCGGAGCGGCGTCCACAACGCGGTGAGGGTCGGCAGGGTCTTCGCCTTCCTGATGATCGCCGGCGGAGTGCTGGAACTCTTCAGCGGCCAGGTTGCCAGCGGCATCTGGATCGCGTTCATCGGCTGGTTCCTACTCTCGGCGGGCTCGTCCGAGGAGGCCGGCGCCACAGTGAGGGCCATGCTCAGGTCGGTGCCGGTCTCGGCCGCCATGTCGTCGCCCGTGGTCGTCGTGCCGGATTGGCTCACCGTCGGCCAGTTCCTGGAGTCGGTCGCCCCACACCACAGCTTCACGACCTACCCCGTGCACGAACCGTCCGGCAAGCTGACCGGGGTGGTCCGGCTGTCCGAGCTGGTCCGGGTCTCGCCCGGCGACCGTGAGGCAAAGCGGCTTTCGGACTGCGCGCGGCCCATCTCGGAAGTGCCGGTGGCCGGGCCCTCCGACGACCTCGGCGCCCTGGTGGAACGCCTAGGCGGGGCGATGGAGCAGCGGATCCTCGTATTCGACCAGGAAAAGCTGGTCGGGATCGTCGCGCCGATCGACCTGGCAAGGCTCTTGACCGTCCGCCAGACGCTCGGAACCCGGCCGTAGGCGCGCCGGCTTGGCTGGAAGCCCTAATGACTACTGCGGCCTAGTGCCAGATGTGGGCGGGAATCTGA
>JBAUTF010000084.1:0-6827 GCA_049582065.1 Candidatus Dormiibacterota bacterium
GAGCCGCCTCCACCGCGTCCTCGTCGTAGTGACCCATCGTCGCCACGACCGCCCAGCTGTCCGCGCCGGGGTTGGCGCCCGCCACGTCGAGGGTCGAGAGCACCAGGTCGGCGCCGGGGAAGTCCTGGGCTCTCGCTCCCGGATGGACCGCGCAAGAGCGGAAACCGGCCACCGAAGCCATCTGGACGATGGCTCTCGCTGCCGGGCTGTCGCCGAACACGACCAGCAGCGGCCGCGGCAGCTGCGGCTCGATGAAGATGTCGAGCGCACCGCCGCTCGGGCACGTGGTGGCCACCGTCAGCTCGCCATGCCTCCGGGCTGCCTCCCGCGACTTCGTCGCGGGGGCCCCAGTGGACGAGGGCATGATCCGGACGAGCTGCGGCACGCCCTCCTCGAGGGCGCGAAGCGCCTCGCGGCGCACGATCGGCTCCGAACAGCTGCCGCCGATCCAGCCGCGCAACCGCCCATCGGCCGTGATGACGGCCTTGTCCCCGGGCCGTGCCGAGGTGGGCGGCTCGCAGCGGACCACGGTCGCAAGGACGCAGGGCGTGCCCGTCGCCGCGTATTCGTGCAGCAGGTCGATCAGCTCGTCGGCTATTCCGTGACTCCCTTGGACCGCAGCGCGGCCCAGACTTTGTCAGAGGTTACCGGCATGTCGATGTTCGTGATGCCGTAGGGCGAAAGGGCGTCGATCACGGCGTTGACATAGGCGGCGGGCGAGCCCACCGTCGGCGACTCGCCGACACCCTTGGCCCCGATCGGGTGGTGAGGCGACGGGGTGGTGGTCTCGCCGAGCTCGAACTTGGGAGATTCCCAGGCGGTCGGGATGAGGTAGTCCATGAGGTTGGAGCCGATGCAGTTGCCGTCCGCGTCGAAGGTGATGAGCTCCATGAATGCGATGCCGTAGCCCTCTGTCAGGCCGCCATGGATCTGCCCCTCGACGATCATCGGGTTGATGCGCACCCCGCAGTCGTCGACGGCGACCATGCGGCGCACCTTGGTCTGGCCCGTTCCCTTGTCGATGTCCACGACCACCGCATAGGTCCCGAACGGGAACGTCATGTTGGGCGGGTCGTAGTAGTGGACGCCTTCGAGGCCCGCTTCCATGCCCTCTGGAATGTTGGTGTACGCGGCGAAGGCGATCTCCTGGATCGTCTTGGCGCGGTCGGGCGATCCCTTGACGTAGAACTTGCCAGTCTCCCAAACGAGGTCCTCTTCGGCTGCCTCGAGCAGGTGCGATGCGATCTTGCGGGCCTTGTCGCGCAGCTTGCGCGCCACCATCGCGGTCGCGGCGCCCGCGACCGGCGTACTGCGTGACGCGTAGGTGCCGAGGCCATAAGGAGCGGTATCGGTGTCGCCCTCCTCGACGGCGATGTCAGTCGAGGGGATGCCCAGCTCCGAGGCGACGATCTGGGCAAAGGTCGTCTCGTGGCCCTGGCCCTGCGACTTGACGCCCATCCGGAGCATCGCCTTGCCGGTCGGGTGGACCCTGAGCTCTGCGCTGTCGAACATGCGCAGTCCGAGGATGTCGAACTCCGCGCCGTGACCTGCACCGACCACCTCGGTGAAGCTGGCGATGCCGATGCCGGTCACCTCGCCCTTCTTCCTGCGAGCCTCGACGTCCTTCTTCAGCTCGTCATACCCGAGCATGTCAAGGGCGACGTCCATGGCCTTGCCGTAGTTGCCGCTGTCGTAGACCCAGCCGGTCGCCGACGTGTAGGGGAACTGCTCGGGCTTGATGAAGTTCTTCTTGCGAAACTCGGCCTGGTCCATCCCGATCTCGATGGCGGCGTTGGTCACCAGCCTCTCGATGAGGTAGCTCGCCTCGGTGACCCGGAACGAGCACCGGTACGCGACACCGCCGGGCGCCTTGTTCGTGTAGTAGCCGTCCGCCGTGATGTGCGCGGTCGGGATGTCATAAGAGCCCGTGACGATGTGGAAGAGGCCCGCCTTGAACTTGCTCGGCTGGGCGTCCGAGAAGAAGGCGCCGTTGTCGCTGTCGAGGTGCACTCGCAGGGCGAGCATCTTGCCGTCCTTGTCGAGCGCAAGGTCACCTGTCATGTGGTAGTCGCGCGCAAATCCGGTCGAGATCAGGTTCTCGTTGCGGTCCTCGATCCACTTCACCGGCCGGCCGATGAGCAGGCTCGCGGCCGTCGCGACGACGTAGCCGGGATAGACCGGCACCTTGTTGCCGAAACCGCCGCCGAGATCCGGCGACACGATGCGGATGTTCTGCTCCGGCAGACCCGTCACCAGCGCGAAGACGGTGCGGATTGCGTGCGGCGCCTGGCTGGTCATGTAAATGGTCGCCTTGCCCGTCGCCGGGCTGACGTCGGCGACGCACCCGCACGTCTCGAGCGGAGCCGGGTGGCAGCGCGGATAGAAGGTGTGCAGCCGGACCACCTTGTCGGCCTTGGCGAACGCCGCCTGCGTGGTGGCCTGGTTCCCCGACTCCCAGTGATAGATGTGGTTGTCCTTCTGGTTCTCCTTGTCGTCGCGGATCAGGACCGTGCCAGCATCCTTGGCCTGCTCCGGGCTGATGACCGCCTGCAGGACCTCGTACTCGACCCCGATCGCGTCGCGGGCGTCCTCCGCCTGGTACTTCGTCTCGGCGATGACGGCTGCCACCTCCTGGCCCTGGAACCGGACCTTGTCCGTCGCGAGCACGGCCTGCGTGTCGCCGCTGAGGGTCGGCATCCACGCCAGCTTGTGCTGGGCCATCAGCTCACCGGTGACCACCGCGATGACGCCCGGCATCGCCCCGGCCGCCGCGGTGTCGATCGACTTGATGCGAGCGTGGGCGTGGGGGCTGCGCAGGATCGCCATGTGGAGCATTCCCGGCAGCTCGATGTCGTCCATATAGTTGCCTTTGCCCCGGAGGAAGCGCGCGTCCTCCACGCGCTTGACAGACTGACCGATCTCGCCGTGCACATGTGTCCCGGTCGACATTTATTCCCCTCCCGCCGCGACTGCCGCCGCGGCCGGCTTTTCCGCGCGCGTCTTGGCCGCGTGCTGGATGGCTTTGACGATGTTCATGTAGCCGGTGCAGCGGCAGATGTTGCCGCTGATCGCCCACCGGATCTGCTCGTCGGTGGGGTTGGGGTTGCGCTCGAGCAACGCGGTGGCCACGAGCATCATGCCCGGGGTGCAAAAACCGCACTGCAGGCCGTGCTCCTGGTGGAAGCCGTCCTGGATCGGGGACAGGGCCCCGCCCTCCATGAGGCCTTCCACGGTGGTGATGCTCCGGCCTTCGGCCTGTACCGCCAGCACCGTGCAGGACTTGACCGGCTCGCCGTCGATCAGGACCGTGCAGGCGCCGCAGCTGGTCGTGTCGCAGCCGATGTGAGTGCCGGTGAGACGGAGGTTGCTGCGCAGGAAATCGACCAGCAGAACTCGCGGCTCGACGTCGCCGCCGCGCTCCGCCCCGTTGACTTTCATGGAGACCTTCACGCCCTTCCCTCCTTGGCTCGGCCGAGCGCGGTACGGAGACCACGCTGCACGAAAACACGGACCACGTCCTTCTTGTACTCGACGCTCCCCCGGATATCGCCCTTGGGCTCGGCCGCCTGCGCCGCCAGCCGCGCCACTTCCGCGATCAGCTGGTCGGTCGGCTCGTGCCCGGCCAGCGCCTTCTCGGCGGCAGTCGCCTTGATGTTGGTCGCGCCGACGGCCGTCAGGCCGATGCCGGCCTTAGCGACCTTGTTGCCATTCATCTCGACATGGACGGCCACGGCGGCCGAGGCGAAGTCGCCCACCTTGCGCTCGAGCTTCAGGTATGCGCCGCCCGACGGGCCCTTGGGCATCGGGATCCGGATCCCGGTCACCACCTCGTCGGCCCTGAGCGTGGTCGTGAACGGGCCCTGGAAGAAGCCGTCGACGGGGATCACCCGCTCGCCCGACTGCGAGTGGGCGACGAGCTCAGCGCCGAGGGCCAGCATCACCGACCCCCAGTCGCCCGAGGGGTCGGCATGGCAGACCGACCCGGCGACCGTACCGCGGTTCCGGACCAGCGGGTCTGCGATCCAGTGGGACGCTTCGACCATGATCGGCAGCCAGGCTTCGAGGTCCTTGCTTCGCTCGACGTCGACGTGGCGGACCAGCGCGCCGATGGTGACGTGGCCGTTCTCGCGCTTGACCGACGACAGCGCGGGCAGGCGCCCGATGTCGACCACGATCTCCGGGCGCGCGAACCGCAGCTTGAGCAGCGGGATGAGGCTCTGGCCACCCGCCATCACCTTGGCGTCGTCACCGTGCTTTTTCAGGACGGAAAGAGCCTCGGCGAGGGTCGCGGGGGCCTGATATTCGAAAGCCGCAGAAAACATCTGTCTTCCCCTCCCAGGCGAAACGGCGAAAAAAACGGCGCCGGGTAAACACCCGAAACGCCCTCCGCCGTTGTAACACCGGGTGGTTGCGTTGTCAAACAAATGTCGTAGCGCCGGCGAGCTACGATCTCCAGCGTGGCGACCGAGGCGGTCAAGGCGCTCAGCGCTGAAGAGATCACCGAGCTCTGCCTGCGCCACACCCTGTATGACTGGTCCGCCCAGAGCGGCCTGAAGCCGCCGGCGGTGGCGAGCGCCAAGGGCATCTACTTTCACACCGTCGACGGGCGCCGGTTCATCGACTTCAACAGCCAGCTCATGTGCGTGAACGCCGGGCACGGCGACCGCCGCATCATCGACGCGATCAAAGCCCAGGCCGAGCAGCTCCCATACATCAGCCCCTTCATGGCGACGGAGGTGCGCGCCCGGTTGGGCCGCAAGCTGGCCGAGCTGCTGCCCGGCGACATCGACAAGGTGTTCTTCACCCTCGCCGGCGCGGACGCCAACGAGAACGCGATCAAGATCGCGCGCGCCGTCACCGGCCGCTCCAAGATCCTCGCCCGCTACCGCTCGTACCACGGCTCGACCGGGAGCGCGGTTCAGGCCACCGGCGATCCCCGCCGATGGGCCAACGAAGGCGTGACCGGGGGCGTGGTTCACGTGCTGGACCCTTACCACGGGATCCAGCGCGGGTGGGACACGGCCGGCAAGGCGCTGGCCGACCTGGAGGAGACGATCCAGCTGGAAGGGCCGCAGACGATCGCGGCTTTCATCCTCGAGCCGGTCACCGGCACGAACGGCATCCTGATCCCGCCCGACGGTTACCTGCAGGGCGTGAGGGAGGCTTGCGACCGGCACGGCATCCTGATGATCTGCGACGAGGTGATGACCGGTTTCGGCCGGACCGGCCGGTGGTTCGCGGTCGACCATTGGGGCGTGGTGCCCGACATGATCACGATGGCCAAGGGCCTGACGAGCAGCTATGTGCCGCTGGGCGCGGTCGGGATGAGGCCCAGGGTGGCGGCCCATTTCGAGGACCACGTCTTCTACGGAGGCCTGACCTACAACAGCCACCCGCTGGGCTGTGCCGCGGCGCTCGGGGCCATCCAGGCGTACGAAGAGGACGACATGGTCGGCAACGCGGCGCGCATGGGCGAGGTGCTCGCCCGCCACCACAAGAAGCTGGAGGAGCGACACCCTTGCGTCGGAGCGACCCGCTCGATCGGCCTTTTCGGCGCGCTCGAGCTGGTGCGCGACCGCAACACGATGGAGCCGCTCGCGCCGTTCAACGGCACCTCGCCCGAGATGAAGGCGATCGCCCAGGCGCTGCTCGACGCCGGGATGCACACGTTCGTCCGGTGGAACACGATCATGACCAACCCGCCCCTGTGCATCACCGAGGCCCAGCTCGACGAGGGCTTCGAGATCCTCGACTCGGCCCTTGAGATCGGCGACCGCGCGCTCCGGGGATAACCTGGACGAGCTTCGCGCCGCTCAGCTGCAGAAGCTGCGCGCGGGCCTGACCGGCGTGCTGCAGACGAACGCCTTCTGGCGCGCCCGGCTCCACGGGGTGCGGACCTGGGACGACTTCGAACGCCTGCCCCTGACCACCAAGTCCGAGCTGCTCGCAGACCAGGATGCGCAACCTCCGTTCGGCACGAACCTGACGTTTCCCGTGGACCGCTACGTGCGCCTGCATCAGACCTCCGGCTCGAGCGGCGACCACCCGCTCCGGTGGCTCGACACCGCCGAATCCTGGGATTGGTGGCTGCGCGTGTGGTCGGACCACGTCTACCGGGCGGCGGGGGTTCACGCGGGCGACCGCGTGTTCTTCGCTTTCTCTTTCGGTCCCTTCATCGGGTTCTGGACGGCGTTCGGCGGCGCCGAGCGCCTGGGCGCGCTCGCCATCTCGGGCGGCGCCATGACCAGTGAGCAGAGGGTGCGCAACATGATCGACCTGCGGGCAACCGTCCTGCTGTCGACGCCGACATATGCCCTGCGGCTCGCGGATGTGGCGAAGGCGTCCGGGCTCGACCTCGCAGCGTCCGACGTCAGGGTCACCATCCACGCCGGCGAGCCCGGTGCCAGCATCCAGGCCACGAGGGCCGCCATCGAGGCCGCCTACTCGGCGTCGTGCTTCGACCACACGGGGATGACCGAGCTCGGTCCGACCGGGCACAGCTGTTCGCAGCGGGACGGGATCCATGTCATCGAGTCCGAGTTCATCTTCGAGGTGCTCGACGCCGGCGGGCGCCCGGCTTCGGAGGGCGAGCTGGTGGCCACCAACCTCGGCCGCTGGGGGATGCCGCTGATCCGCTACCGGACCGGCGACCGGGTGATGGTGTCGCGCGAGCAGTGCTCGTGCGGCAGCCCGTTCATGAAGCTGCAGGGAGGGATCCTGGGCCGTGTCGACGACATGTTCACGGTCCGCGGGGTCAACCTGTACCCGTCGCAGGTCGAGGACATCGTGCGCCGGCACCCCAGCGTGGCCGAGTTCGTGATCGAGCA
>JBAUTF010000085.1:0-19761 GCA_049582065.1 Candidatus Dormiibacterota bacterium
GCGTCCGACAGCTGGGTGTCGTTCATGGGGACCACCCGGAGCCGGGCTTCCAGCTCCATGACCTCCACCTCGGCCCGAGTCAGTTCGAGATCGATAGTTTTTGCCACGCCTTCCTTCTTATATGCGACAGCTCATCAAAGCTACCGAACTTAATAACTACCCCAGATGCAGCGAAGTTATGCCTTGAATCTAACTACAGAGCACTTTGATGTTCACCGAGGCTGGCCCAGATGAGCAATAGGTATTGGGTCCGCACACGCTCTGATCGGTGAGAGCGAGGGTCCAGATGGAGCCATAACCACGGCTGATGTTTCCAGGGATCCCCACGGTGACGTAGCCGCCCCCGACGGCCAACGTGTAGCCGGCTGGAGGCTGCCCACCCGAATAGCAGCCTTGCACGTTGTCAGCGAGACTGACGATCTTTACCGACGGCGTGCCGCCCGGTGTCCCGCCAGAGTACGCGAGCTTGACCTGGCAGCCGGTGCCATAGCCGCCAATGCAGCTGCCGCTGGCCAGGGAGATGTGCGGGTAGACGTAGAAAGTGGGCGTGATCGACGCCGTCTGGCCCAGCGCATCGGTCACCAGCACCGTGAACTGCCAGAACTGGGCGCGTTGGGCGAAAGTCCCGGCGAGCGACAGCTGGTTCAGGTGAGTGCCCACCGGGACCAGGCCTCCCGGCTGCAGGGCGTAGGTGAACGGCGCCGTGCCGCCCGTCAGCGATCCGAAGTTCCCGCAGACGTCCACGCAGCCGACCTCGACCGAGCAGTAGCGGGCGCAGGCCGTGACCAGGGTCGCGGCCGGGGCGGCGGCGATCGCGATTGTGGAAGGCAGTGCGGTCGCGCTCCCGCCCGCGTCGGCCAGCTGGACCGTGAAGGAGAAGCCGCCGGCCCTGGTCGGGGTGCCGGAGACGGAGCCGTCGGAGCCCAGCGTCAGGCCGTCCGGCAGCGCGCCGGTGGTGATGGTCCACGTGTAAGGCTGCACGCCGCCCGTCGCGGCCAGCATGACCGGCGTGTAGGCGACGCCCACCTCGCCGGCGTGGAACGGCGCCGTCGAAGCCTGCAGTGGCGCGGTCGGGGTGGGCGACGGCGACGGGATGGGCGTGTTCGCGACGGTGTTCGTGGTCGTCTTGGGGGAGCAGTTCGGGAGCGCGCACCCGCCGAGCAGCACCAAAAGCGCCGTCATAACGACAGCGCGCGGCCACCCTCCTCTCACGGCTTCAGAACGCACGAATTTGCGAAGCGAAGTCTAAGTTGCCGTTACGCGGTTTTGATCAGTCCAGGCTGATGGCGTCGCGAAGCTTTTCGAAGAAGCCCTTCGACACCTTCTCAGGCTTGCCGGTAAGCCCCCCGACCTTGCGCAGAAGCGCCTTCTGCTCGGCGTTGAAGTCCTTGGGGATGACCACCTGCACCACGACGTACTGGTCGCCGCGGCGGCCGCCGCGCACGTCCGGCATGCCCTTGCCCTGCAGGCGGAATGACTGGCCGTGCTGGGTGCCGGCCGGGATCGCGATCTCCACCGCACCCTCGAGGGTCGGGATCTCGATCCGGTCGCCGAGCGCCGCCTGCACCATGTTCACCCGCAGCTCGTAGACGACGTCCTGGTCGTGCCGGGCGAGGTGCGCATGAGACTTGACCCGCAGGACCACGTACAGGTCTCCCGGCGGACCGCCGCGGACGCCCGCCTCGCCCTCGCCGTTCAGCCTGATCTGCGAGCCCGTGTCGACGCCGGCCGGGATCTTCACTGCGAGTCGCCGCGGGGTCTCCACCCGCCCCTGGCCGCGGCACTGCGTACAGGGGTTCAGGAGGATGCGGCCCGCGCCGGCGCAGGTCGGACATGTGGCGGTGGTGACCACGGAGCCGAAGATCGACTGGGCGGCGCGCCGGACCTGGCCGGAGCCACGGCAGCCCGGGCACGTCTCGGCCCCGCTGCCGGGCTCGGCTCCGCTGCCCGAGCACCGCTCGCAGGTGGACAGCCGCGCGATGTCCACCTGCTTCTCGACCCCAGAGAAAGCTTCCTCGAACGTTATCGTCAGGTCATAGCGGAGGTCGTCGCCGCGGTTCGAGCGCTCGCGCCGCGAGCGGCCGCCGCCGAAGAAGGTGTCGAAGATGTCGCCGAACGGCATGTCCGTGAAGTCGACGGCCGGGCCCCCGCCCGATTCCACCGCCGCGTGGCCGAACATGTCGTAGGTGCGCCGGCGCCCGGGGTCGGACAGGACACCGTACGCCTCGCTGGCCTCGACGAACCGCGCGTGCGCGGCCGAGTCGTCGGGGTTGCGGTCCGGATGCGAGTCCATGGCGATCTTCCGAAACGCGCGCTTGAGCTCGTCCGGCGAGGCCTGGCGGCCAACGCCGAGCACCTCGTAGTAGTCGCGCTTGACCGCCACTACCTATTCGTCGGTTGATTCGCCGACCGGCGACGGAAGCGAAGGCGGTCGAGCGACCCTGACGAGGGCCGGGCGCACCACCTTGTCCCGGATGCGATAACCGCGGCGCAGCTCGGACACCACGGTGTCCTCGGGGTGCTCGGACGACTCCTCATGGCCGATCGCCTCGTGAAGCTTGGGGTCGAAACGAGCCCCGACCGACTCGATCGCCTCGAGCCCGTGGGCGCCGAGCGCCTCCTCCAGCTTGCGCACCGAGAGCTCGATGCCCTTGGCCCACGCCTCGTCGACGCCTTCGGGCATGTGGTCGAGCGCGTTGTGCAGTGCGTCCAGTCCGGGCAGCAGCCTGCCGATCAACTCAGCCGAAGCATGCTGGATGGTTTCGACCTGCTCCTGGCGGGCGCGCTTCTTGTAGTTGTCGAAGTCCGCGGCCAGCCGCAGGTGACGGTCTCTCGCCTCCGCCAGCGCCGATTCCAGCTCGGCGATCTTGGCTTCCATGGACGAGGCGGAGAAGGAGGCCGTGGGATCGGCCGTCTTGCGGTGCCGCTCGGCCTCGTGCGGCTCTTGCGGGTCGTGCGGATGCTTGCGCTTAGTCATCTCGAACTAGATACCTCGAACCGACTGTCGCTCAAACCCCCAGCTCGGCCATGCGATCGCTCGCGGCCACGGCTACGGCCTGAAGGCGGGCCACCGTCTGGCTGTAAGCCATGCGGGTCGGACCGATCACGCCCAGCACGCCCTTGAGCCGGTTGGAAGGACCGTAGGTCGTGAGCACGACGGCGCACCCCTGGAGCTGGCTCGACACGTTCTCGGAGCCGATCACGATCTGAAGGTCCGACTCGCCGATCAGCTGGCGGAGCAAAAGCGTCAGGTAGCGCGTCTCCTCGAGCACCTCCAGGACCTGTTGCAAGCGCGAGGACTCGGCGAACTCCGGCTGGCGCACCAGGTTGCGCACGCCGTCATGGACCACCAGGCTCTCCGAGCCCTTCTCGTAGATGTCGAGCACCGCCACGACGCGACCCAGGAGCTCCTTATCCAGGCCGAGATCGGCCGCGTCGTAGTGGCGGCGGACATCCTCGCTGCCGCGACCGGCGAGCGAGCCGTTTAGTCGCGCCGCGAGCCTCGTCAGCTGAGCCTGGGTGGCAGGTTGCGCGACCGTGACCACCTGCTGACGCAGGAGGTTGCCCTCCAGCAGGAGGATGAGAAGCACCTCGGTCGGCTCGAGCGACACCAGGTCGACGTGCTTGACCCTCGCTTGCGAGCCCTGCGGCGCGCTCGCGACCGAGGCATTCTGCGTCACCGCCGCCGCCGTCATGGCCACCTTCTCGACCATGCCCTGGACGTCGGCCGGCGCCGTGCGGAGCTCCTCCTTGATGTAGGCCCCCACCCGCTCCGGGATCTTCTCCACATCCATCAGGAAGTCGACGAAGTAGCGGTAGCCGGAATCTGTCGGGACGCGGCCGGCCGAAGTGTGAGGCTGGCTCAGGTAGCCCTGGTCGGCGAGCTCGGCCAGCTCGCTGCGGATCGTGGCCGACGAAAGGTTGACGAAGTACCGGCTCTGCAGCGCTTGCGAGCCGACTGGCACGGCGCTGGTGGTGAACTCGTGGACCACCGCCCTGAGGATTGCCTGCTTCCTGTCTTCCATTTCTTTTCAGCACTCTGGGGGCCAGAGTGCTAGTTACAGTACCGCGAGAGCGATCTGGTTGTGCAGGTCCAGGCCACGCCGGGTTGGAACGACGCGCCCTTCTGTCCGCTCGACCAGCCCAGCCGCGCAGAGTCGCTCGAGCTCGTCGTCGAACCCTCCGGGCGGAGTCATACCCTCGACCGTCCGCAGACCGAGCATCAGCGACTCGGCGGCCGCCTTGCGAGCCGAGAGCTCCTCCCCCTCGGCCCGGGGCGCGCTCGCGGCGTCGATGTACTCGCGGGGACGGGCGACGTTCCACCATCGCCAGGCGGTGACCCCGTCGGTGGCATAGGAATGCGCGCCAGCCCCGGCGCCGTAGACGGGCCGGCAGCGCCAGTACGCGCGGTTATGGCGCGACTCGAAGCCTGGCCGCGACCAATTGGAGACCTCATAGCGTGTGAAGCCGGCCGTCTCGAGCTCGTCGCAGGCCACGTCAAGCTGGTCCCACTGGAGGTCCGGATCGACGTCCGGTAACCGGCCTTCGGCCCGCCGACGGAACAGCAGCGTGCCCTCTTCGAAGGACAGGCAGTACGTGGACACGTGGTCGGGACCAAGCGCGATCGCCCGGCGCAGCGTGTCGAGCCAGGTGTCGCGGTCCTGAAACGGCACGGCGTAGATGAGGTCGACGCTGATGTTCGGAACGCCCATGTCGCGAGCGAGAGTGAACGCCCGGGTCGCCTGCGCGCCGTCGGTCTTGCGCTCGAGCACGGCGAGGGCACGCGCGTCGAAGCCCTGCACGCCCAGGCTCAAGCGGTTGACCCCGGCCTCGAGCCAAGCCGCGACACGATCCTCATCGGTGCTGGCCGGGTTGGCCTCGAGCGTCACCTCCGCGCCCGGCGCCACGGCGAAGTTGGCGCGGATGAAGGCGAGCAGCCGCGTCATCAGCAGCGGGGGCAGAAGGCTCGGGGTGCCGCCGCCGAAGTAGACCGTCTCCAGCTCCCCGAAGGGATGCTGCTCGAGCGCCCGCGCCAGCTCACGCTCCAGGGCGTCGACGTAGTCCGGCATCAGGCGATCCATACGGGCGTACGCGTTGAAGTCGCAGTAACCGCACTTGTGCTTACAGAACGGGATGTGGACGTACAGGTGCGAGAACGGCCTCATCACACGCCCTTGATGGTGTAGCGCTGCCCACGCGCCGCCTCGAGCTCGCGCCGAAGGTAGTCGACCGCTTCCCGCTCGTTGGACACCAGCTCTTTGATCCGCTGCGCCATGCGGTCCTCGACTCGCGCGATCTGCCGCCCGATCTGCTCGGCGTTTGCGTTGTGGCTGCGGTACCGCTCGCGCTTGCGCCACAGGCGTGCGTGCTCGTCGCGGAGGTCGGCAACCGAGCGCATGACCTGGCAGTCGAGGCACAGGCCGCCGCGCGCCTGCGAGCTCGGAACCTGTTTGCCGCAACCGCGGCAGAAGATGAGAAGGCTGCTCAAGGGATCTTCAGGTCCGCCACCGTGGCGCTGCTCAGCTCGCGCAGCCGCTCCGGGTTGATCTCGAACACCGAGTCGGGACGGCCGGCCGCCGCCCACACCACCCTGTGCCGCATGAGGTCTCGGTCCATGAACACGCGGACCTCCGTGGCGTGACCGAAAGGTGGCACTCCTCCGATCGCGTAGCCCGTCGCGGCCCGCGCCGTCTCCGCGTCGGCCTTCGCCACCGGCTCACCGGCCATGGCGCCGAGACGCTTCTCGTCCAGGCGGTTGGCGCCGCTGACCAGCGCCACCACAGGCCGACCCGCGGCGACGAAGACCAGCGATTTGACGATCTGCGCGACGTCGCAGCCCACCGCCCGCGCCGCATCGACCGCCGTACGGGTGCCCTGCGGGAACTGTCTCACCTCGACCCCGACCTCGGATTCCGCAAGCCACGACTCGAACCGCCTCATCGCGTTTCAGGATAGGGGCCGGTTGCAAACCGGCGTCGCGAGGGATCACGCTAGTCCGGAGTGCTCGAGCAACCATCGAGGGTCGTCGTGACCGGCGCGGCCGGGTTCATCGGCTCGCACCTGTGCGAGCGATTGCTGGCTGACGGCCACGAGGTCGTCGGCATCGACTGCTTCAGCGACTACTACGCGCGCTCCCGCAAAGAGCAGAACCTGGAGGTGTCGCGGGGGAACGGCCGCTTCAGCTTCTACGAGCTGGACCTCGTCGATGGGGACCTGGGCCGCGCACTGGCCGGCGCGCAGGTCGTGTTCCACCTCGCGGGCCAGCCCGCTGTCCGGCCGAGCTGGGGCAGCCATTTTGACCGCTATGTGCACGACAACATCCTCGCGACGCAGCGGCTGCTCGAGTGCGTTCGAGAGACCCCGGTCGAGCGGCTGGTCTACGCGGGGAGCTCCTCCGTTTACGGCGACGCGGAGATGTTTCCCACCAAGGAGAGCGCGCTCCCGCGTCCGCTTTCACCGTACGGCATGACCAAGCTCGCGGCCGAGCACCTCGTGCACGTCTACGCGCGCAACTTCGGCGTGCCGGCGGTGTCGCTGCGCTACTTCACCGTGTACGGTCCCCGGCAGCGACCCGATATGGCGCTGGCGCGGTTCATGCAGGCGCTCTCCGACGGCAAGGAGATCGAGGTGTTCGGTGACGGCGAGCAAACGCGCGAGTTCACTTACGTTTCAGACGCCGTCGACGGGACCGTGAAGGCGGCGACAGCCGACGCCGTCGGCCTGGTCTTCAACCTCGGTGGCGGGAGCCGCGTCACGGTCAACCGGGTGCTGGCGACCCTCGAGGACATCAGCGGGATCAAGGTCCACCGCCACCACCTGCCCGCCGCGGCGGGCGACCCGCGGCACACGGGGGCGTCGATCAACCTGGCGCGGGAGAAGCTGGGGTGGGAGCCGCGCGTGTCGTTGCGCGAAGGCCTCACCAACCAGTGGCGCTGGTTCCAGCAGACCGGGAACCAGGCCCACCTCGAGACCGCGCTTTAGGCTGAAGCCTAACCCTGCAGGCTCAGCTGCCAGGAGGGCCCGACCCGCGACAACGGCGCCTCGCAAGAGCGCGACGCCGCCTCCACGTTCGATGTCGACCGGCAGACCAGCATCGCTCCTTTGGTACCGGCGCTGAATACGGTGAAGTACTGGCCGCTGGCGTCGTCGTAAAAGGTCGACAGGCCATTCGCGTCGACGCTGGCCGACCCACGCAGCGCATTGATCCAGTCGTCCGCCTCCTGTGTCGTGTTGAAGTCGAGCACGCCGGCCCTGACCTCCATGTGCGTGTCGTTGTCAAGCGCGTAGTCCGCGAAGACCATGGCGTCCACGCCGTCACTCTTCAGGATTCCAGCCAGGATCTCCGGCGACGCGAAGCCGAGCATCACCACCACCGCCTCGACCGGCAGCGTGGTCGAGCCGAGCAGTGTCATGTCGGGTCCCGCAGGCGGCAGCAGCGTACTGTTCGAGCTCGGGAGGGGGCTGGAGCGGACCTTGCCGGCCAGGACGTCCTTCAAGCGCGAAACGACCTTGGTCGCGATCTTGCCCAGCTGGCTTACGCTCGGGAACGCATCCTTGCGGTTCAGGCTGATGGTGGTCACGATCTGGCCGACACGGACGAAGGTGGCGGTTTCGAACGGCGCCGCCGTCGAGCTCTGCGAGCCGTAGTAGAGGACCTGGTCCCCCACCTTCGGACCTGACGCCGACGTGCCAAAGGCAGACTGAAAGTTGCTCATCTGGGTGGTCGCGGTCGACGTGGAGTCCCAGAGCGTGAACTCCACGTCGAGGGTCTCCGCGGTGCCGATGTGGGAGAAGCGCTGGACGACGTGGAAGCGCTCCTGGAACGGCATCGACGCCGAGTCGAGGGGCCGTACGCCGAAGGACGGCGGGCCCGGCCACCAGTTGGAATCCCCGAGCAGCGACTGGACGTCGGCCTGGCTCGGCTCGGCCGCATAGAGGTCGGTTGGCGTGGCGTTGGCGCCGCTGCTCGACGAGCGAGCGCAGGCAGCCGCGACAAGCGCGACCGTCATGACCAGGGCGAGCGTCCGAATCGTCCTAGTCAAGCTTCAGCACCGCCATGAACGCCTCTTGTGGGATCTCGATGGAGCCGACCCGCTTCATGCGCCTCTTCCCTTCCTTCTGCTTTTCCAGGAGCTTGCGCTTGCGGGTGATGTCCCCGCCGTAGCATTTCGCGAGCACGTCCTTTCTCATCGCCGAGATGGTCTCGCGAGCGACGACTTTACCGCCAATGGCCGCCTGCAGAGGCACCTCGTAGAGCTGGCGAGGGATGATCGTCCTCAGCTTCTCGACCAGGCGGCGGCCCTGGCTCTGCGCCTTGCTGCGATGGGTGATCAGGGACAGGGCGTCGACCGGCTCACCGGCGACGAGCACGTCGAGCTTGACGAGCTCGCCTTCCCGAAAGCCGATCATCTCGTAGTCCATCGAGGCATAGCCCTTGGTTCGGGACTTGAGCTGGTCGTAGAAGTCGTGGATGATCTCGCCCAGGGGAATCTCGTACTCGAGCACGACACGGTCGCCAGGCCGGTGCTCCAGGTGCTTGTACATGCCGCGGCGCTCCTGGCACAGCTCCATCATCGGGCCGACGAAGCCCGACGGGACGATGACCGAGAGCTTGACGAACGGCTCTGAGATCGACTCGACAGTGGTGGGGTCCGGCAGCAGCGCCGGGTTGTCGACCGCGATCACCTCGCCGCGCTTGAGCTTCACCTGGTACTCGACGGTCGGCGCCGTGGTGATGAGGTCAAGCTGGAACTCGCGCTCCAACCGCTCCTGGACGATCTCGAGATGGAGCAGGCCAAGGAACCCGCAGCGAAACCCGAAACCAAGCGCGGCCGAATTCTCAGGCTCATATGAGAGGGCCGCGTCGTTCAGCTGCAGCTTCTCGAGCGCCTCCTTCAAATCGGAGAACTGGTCCGATTCGGTCGGGAACAGTCCGGCGAACACCATCGGCTTGACCTGGCGATAGCCCGGCAAGGGGTTGGTCGCGCCGTGCTCCAGCGACGTGATGGTGTCGCCGACTCGGGCGTCGACGACGTTCTTGATCGCGGCGATCACATAACCGACCTCGCCCGCCGTCAGCTTCTCGGCGGGCCTGGGCTGCGGGGCGAACCACCCGACCTCATCGACCTCGTGGACCTTGGCCGTGTTCATCATCCGGATCTTGCTGCCCGGGATGATCTCGCCGTCCACCACGCGAACGTAGGTGATGACGCCGCGATAGATGTCGTAGTACGAATCGAAGATGAGCGCGCGCAGCGGCTTGGTCGCATCCCCCCGCGGATGCGGAACGCGCGCGACGATGGCCTCGAGTATCTCCTCCGTGCCGATGCCCTGTTTGGCCGACGCGAATATCACCTGGTCACGGGGGATGCCTGTGACATCCGAGATCTCCTCCGCCACCATCTCCGGCTGAGCCGCGTCAAGGTCGATCTTGTTGACGACCGGAACCAGCGTGAGGCCCGCCTCCACCGCCTGGTACAGGTTGGCCAGCGTCTGCGCCTCGATGCCCTGGGCGGCGTCCACCACGAGGATCGCGCCTTCGCAAGCCGCGAGCGAGCGCGAGACCTCGTATGCGAAGTCCACGTGACCCGGCGTGTCGATCAGGTTGAGCTCGTACGACCGCCCGTCGTGCGCGGGATAAGTCATGCGGACCGCCTGGAGCTTGATCGTGATGCCTCGTTCGCGCTCGAGGTCCATGCTGTCGAGGACCTGGTCCTGCATGTCGCGCTGGCTGATGGAGCCTGTGTATTCGAGCAGCCGGTCGGCAAGCGTCGACTTGCCGTGGTCAATGTGGGCGATGATGCAGAAGTTCCGAACCTGGGCCTGGACGGTGGGCACGCTCAAATCCTAGAGAGGGTGAGAATTGCGGACGTGGGCGTTGTCCTCGCGCTTGGCGCGCTCCTCTGCCTGGCGGGCATCGTTTTGCTCCTCAACGTTTTCGGCGCCGGGGATTACATGGTGCGGCGAGTGACCTCGAGGTCGCTCGGCGAGCTGGCCCCCGGGTTTGCCGCCACACCGCGCGGCTTCAAGACCTACGCGGTGCTGGTGCTGTCCGTCGGAATGCTCTCCGCCGGCATCGGGCTGACCGCGGTTTTCATCCCGCTCGCGGCCGGGGTGCTCGTGCTCGGTGCGGTCGTATTCGGCCTGGCCTCCATGCTCGCAATCGCAGGCGAAATCGAGACGTATCGCGCGCTGAAGCGCTGAGCCTCAACGCCCGGCGAGGACGACCGCGAGGGCGACGAGGGCCGCCGTGTCCGCGCGGAGGTTGCGCTGGCCCAGACCAGCTTTTCGCTCGACGAGGGCGAGCTCGCGGTCGGTCCAGCCGCCTTCAGGCCCGACCAGGAGCGTGAGGTCCCGGGGCTCGACCAGCGCGGACAGCGGAGTCTTTTCCCCGCGGACGAGCATCACCGAATCACTTGCTCCAGCGAGCGCCGCATCCAGCGAGGGCGCGTGCGTCACCTCCGGCACGTGGAGACGGCCTGCTAGCATCGCGGCTTCGCGGCAGATGGTCCGCCAACGCTCGGGCTTGGACCCGCGCGCCACGCTGCGGTCGGCCTGGAAGACACAGAAGGCGTGGGCGCCGGCCTCGGTGCAGCGCGACAGCACGAGCTCGAGAGCGGGCGCCGGGAGGTTGGCGATTGCGATCGTGACCCGCGCTGCCGGCTCTGGCTGATGCGGCTGCTCGTCCACGATTGTCCCGGTGACGCGCTCGGGGGACACGCCGTCAAGCCTCACCCTCAGCTTGAAGCCGGCGGGGTCGATGACTTCGATCTCCTCCCCCACTCGCGCCCGCAGCGATCGCGCGAGGTGCTGGGCGTCGCCGCCCTCGATTACGGCGCGCCCACCTTCACGTCTTGCGAAAAACGAGGGCAACCGTCACATCACGTTGAACGTTTCGTAGACGGCGATCTGCGCGCCTCCCTTGATCACCGGGCAGCCCTTCGCCATTTTGGTCGCAGCCTCCAGAGAGGGCGCCTCGAGGATGCTGTACCCGGTCGCGCGCTGGCCCACCGGCCCCTTCGCGACGGTGCCGTCGGGCTTCACCTTGTTGACCGACCCTGAAAACGGGTTGCCTCCGTCCACCACCGCCGAGCCGAGCTTGGTGAACCAGGCCGTCCACTGCTTCATCACGCGCGCCTGGGCCGCCGGGGTCTCCGGCATGCTTCCGCCGTAATAGACCAACAAATACTTCACGTCTTTCTCCTCATCGCATCCGCCTGGCTCCAATTGGCCTGGCTTCGCTATTTCACGCGCTTCGCGGGCCTGACGCAAGGGCCGATCGGAGCTCGGCGATCAGGCCCAGCGCCGACTCGAGCCGGGCGCGGTTGCGATGGTAGTTCAGCCAGCGGCTCTGCCCTGAAGGGTGTGGCAGCGGGACCACCACCGGTCGTTCCCCAAACCGTTCGCCGACCCTTTCTTCGAGCCGGCCCGGGCCAAGGAACCGCGCGATCGCCATCTGGCCAACCAGGATGATCGCCCTGGGTTTGAGGAGGTCGAGCTCGGCGTCGAGCCAGTGGGCGCAGTTGGAGATGGCGGCGGGCGGCGGGCGGAGGTCGCCGGTCCCGGAGCGATTGCGGCCCGGAAAGCAGCGCATCAGCGAGGCGATGTAGGTCAGGCTGCGGAACTCTTCGGCGCTCGCGAAGCCGGCCCGCAACATCCACCGGTCAAGCTCTTTCCCGGCGCGACCGGAAAACGGCCGTCGCGACACGCGCTCCACCGGCCCGGGCGCCTGGCCGATGAGGACGAACGGTGCTCCCCAGATGCCTGAGAAGGTGGGGTTGGCCTCGGCGATGATGCCGGCGTCAGCGCATGCAGTGCAGGCACGGCACGCCGCCTGGTGCCTGGCGAGGGCGGCGCGACCGCTTACGGGTGGCACCGGGCTCTCCTGCTAGAAGGCGCGGCGAAGACGGGGGTTGTCGGCCGCGCCGGGAGTGCGACCTCGCTTGGCGACCGGCTTGCCCGCGATTTCCTTGATGTCCCCGGTGAAGGCGATCGGTGGCGCGGCGCTGATCGCCATCCCGACGCCGTACGAGTCCACCGGGGCGCGAGCCGCCTCGAACTCGCGGATTCGCTGCGCGTCCAGGCCGCCTGAGACATAGATGCCCACATGTTCGTGTCCGGCCTGGTCGAGCCGCGCGCGCACCTCTTTGACCAGGTCGACCGTGACCTGGCCGCGTTCCTTCGGGGTGTCCAGGCGGACGCCGCGCAGCCGCTTGCCGAGCGCCTCGGCGACCCGCAGCGATTCTTCCGCCTCGTCCTTAAAGGTGTCGACGAGCACGATCCGCAGCACGTCGTCGGGCATGTGCGAATCGAAAGCGCGCGCCGCCTGGACCGTGTCTCCGAAGATCAGTATCATCGCGTGTGGCATCGTGCCGGACGGGGCCTTCAAGCCGGCGAGCTGCGCGCCCAGCGGGGTGGCGCAACCGGCGCACCCGCCGACGATGGCCGCGTACTCCATCACGGGGCCGATCAGCGGGTGGACGTGGCGCGCGCCGTACGAGATGACGCGCTTGCCGGCGGCCGAACCGACTATCTCCTGCGCCGCGGTGGCCCAGCCCGAACAGCTCGAGAGCATGCCCAGGAGCGCCGTCTCGTAGACGCCGAACCGCGAGTAGGGAGCTCGCACCCGCAACACGGTTTCGCGCTCCGTCATGTGCTCGCCCTCGGCGGTCACCCACGCCTCGTCGCCCTCGTGCAGCACGGCCCCCAGCAGGCGCAGCGCCTCGGCTATCCCGCACAGGACTCCCGCGCGGCTCGAGAAGAAGTCCATCGCCACGACGGCATCGACGCCCGCCGCGGCAAGAGTGTCGCGGGCCCGCTGGAAGTAGACGTCAGAGGCCGGCCCGGCGTAATAGGAGAGCAGCTCCGAGCTCGGACTCTGGGCTGTGACCTGCTTCATCGCCGTGAAAATTAACAGGCAGGGTTGTCAAGGGGTTTGCCTTCGCCCTAACTTCGGTGGCGGTTTGGCGTGAAGGCTTCGGGGGAGGGAAGCCACGAAAAGAGGGAGGGCCCCGCCAGGGGAGCGCCTTTTTTGGCGGCAGCACAGCGCCCGCACCGGCGAGACCCGGCAGCGTCCCGGCTCCCGGTAATATGCCTTGGCGATGTCCGGCCCATCATCTCAACAGGTCCTCGCCGCGCTGGCGCAGATTCAGGACCCCGACCTCGGACGCGACGTGGTCAGCCTCGGCATGATCAAAGAGCTGGAGGTCAGCCCGGCCGGCAAGGTCAGCTTCACCTTCGAGCTCACGACCCCGGCGTGCCCGGTCCGAGACCGTTTCAAGTCGCAGGCGCAGGACCTGGTCGGGGAGATCCCCGGCGTGTCTGGCGTCGACATCCGTATGACGGCCAACGTCCGGCCGGCGTTCATGCGGCCCAAGCCTTCGGAAATCCTGCCTGGCGTGAAGCAGACCATCGCGGTCGCATCGGGCAAAGGCGGCGTCGGCAAATCGACAGTGGCCGTCAACCTCGCGGCGGCGCTGCGCCTCAGCGGCGCGGAGGTGGGCCTGCTGGACGCGGACATCTACGGCCCTTCGGTGCCTGCCATGACCGGTTCGCGAGCGGTCCCGGAGCAGGTCAACGGCATGCTTCGTCCGATCGAGGCGCACGGGCTCAAGCTCATGTCGTTCGGCAACATCTACCCGGGCGACCAGCCCACGATCTATCGCGGGCCCATGGTCGGCAAGGCGATCGAGGCGATGATGGTCCAGGTCGACTGGGGCCGCCTCGACTACCTGGTGATCGACCTGCCGCCCGGTACGGGTGACGCGTCGCTGACCCTCGCGCAGGCCATTCCGATCACCGGCGTGGCCATCGTATGCACTCCGCAGGACGTGGCGACCGACATCGCGATCAAGGCGCTCCAGATGTTCCGGAAGCTCAACGTAACCCCCCTCGGGCTCATCGAGAACATGAGCTGGTACATCTGCCCGAGCTGCGGCCACCGCCACGAGATCTTCAGCCACGGCGGCGCGGAGGACGCGGCCAAGCGGCTCGGAGTTCCTTTCCTCGGCGCCATCCCGCTCGAGGAAGGCATCCGCGAGGACGCCGACGCCGGCACCCCGGTCGTCATCTCGCGTCCCGAGTCGGCCGGCGCCAAGGCGTTCATGCACATCGCGTCGCAGGTCGCTGCGAGAACGTCGATCCAGTCGTTCCGCCAGCTGCCGGTCATCAACGTCCGTTAGGCGCGACGCTGCAGGACCCCGATCCCTTTCCGACATCAGTCGACGTCGACCGCGCCCGCCAGGTCATGGACATCACCTGGGAGGACGGCCGTCATACCGAATACTCCGGTGAGCAGCTGCGATGGGCCTGCCCATGCGCGGAGTGCCGCGGCGAAGCCGGAGCACCTGGCCGTCTGTCGCGGGTGAAGAGCCTCAGTGCCGAAGAGCTGCGCATCAGCGACGTCACTCTCGTCGGCCAGTACGCGCTGCAAGTCGCTTTCGAAAGCGGGCACAACACGGGCATTTACACGTTCGCCCTCTTGCGCCGGCTCGCCGAGTAAAACCTCAGCCGCCGGCACCGGGGTCTCATTTGAGATAATCCCCGCGGCCCGTTGTCGATTTCCACGTCGCTGCCACAGACCGAGGCTGCGTATCCGCCGGCCCCGCCGCTAAGGCGCAGTCCGCGCCGCCGCAACCGCTTCGGACGTCGTGGCTGGATCGCGGTCGGGCTGACGCTGCTCGTCCTTCTCGTCAGCGTCGGCGCGTATCTCGCGTACGAGAACACGCTTCCGACGACGGTGTCGACCAACTTCAAGAACGGGCAGAAGGACGTCCCGACCGACAGCCGCATCGTGCTCGACTTCAGCCGGCCCGTCGCTGCGGCCGCCGTGCAGGACGCGTTTTCGATCACGCCGGCTACCGACGGCTCGATCTCATCGGTTTCCGGCGACACGCACTACGCATGGACGCCTAAGAAACCGCTCGCGGAACTGACCAACTACACCGTGGCGATGAAACCGATATACGACGTCAGCCACCACCACGTGTCCGCGGCCAAGTGGAGCTTCACCACCATCATCGTGCCGCGCATCACGTCAGTCGCGGGCCCCGGCGGAACCGCTCTCACCGATGGAGGCGAAATCGACCCGGGAGCGACGCTCACCCTGAATTTCAACGACCAGATGGAGCCGATCACGATCAAGGTCATGATCGGTACGCAGATCGCAAACCTGACGTGGGCCGCTGACGACCGCAGTGCGACGCTGTCGACAGCCGGCATCCTGGCCGGCCCCATGACGCTGTCGATGGCGCCCGGCGGCCGTGATCAGTCAGGCCACCTGGTGCCCAGCGCTTTCGCGCTGAACACCGGCATCTACTACCACGACGCGGAGCACACGACCGCCCTCAAGTACCCGGCCCTGATCCAGATTCCCAACGACCAGGGCGCGTGGGACCAGAACGGGCTGCAGGGTGCGGGCATCGTCTTCGAGTACCTCGCCGAGGGCGGCATCACCCGCCTCACCGCGGTCTTCGACAACGCCCCAGACCTTATTGGGCCGATGCGCTCCAGCCGATTCATCTCGTTGAAGCTCGGGCGTCACTACAAAGGCCTTCTGTTCCAGTCCGGTGAGTCGCAGGCGACTCGCGCGCAAGCGGCCCAGGACCCCACGCCGCAGTTCTTCGACACCATCGGCTACCAGTTCCGCACCAACTCGCGCTACGCCCCGGACAACCTGATGATCAGGGGCCCTCTGGTCCTGGCCGCCGAGCAGAACTATTTCTCGAGCATCCCGGCCTTCACGATCCCGAAGGCGCGACCCACCGTTTCAGGCGGTGCGGCGGAAACGACTTTCAACGTCGCTGAGCACTACTCGACCTACAAGTACGACCCGGTGACGGGCACCTACCAGAAGAGCGAGCAAGGCCACCCCTACTCGGACGCCAGCACGCGGCAACCGCTGCGCATGTCGATGGTTGTCACGCTGCACACGCGAGAGTCCTTGCTCAACATCGGAGACGGCCACGGCGCGTACATCCATGACTACGACCTGGACACCAGCGGCGCAATCGACGTCTACTACCTGGGCCAGCACTACGCCGGGACCTGGGCCTCCACCGACAGCCACGGCCCGCTGGTCTTCACCGTCAATGGTCAGCCCCTCAGCCTTCCACCCGGCCTGGTCTGGATCGACGTGACGCAGTAGCGCTCCGGGCCACACCGCCGCCTGAGCCACCCGATTCGTCCGCCACGCGCGCGCCCGATGCCGTCTAGGCTCGGGCTGCGTCCTTCAACGACGAAACGTAGGCCGATGCGGCGACAGCCGCAGTCGTGCCATCGCCGACCGCGGTCGCGATCTGCTTGGTCAGCTGGGCGCGCACGTCACCGACGGCCCATATGCCCTCGACCGAAGTCTGCATCTTGCTGTCGGTGACGATGTAGCCGCCCGCGTCGTGATCGACATGCACTTTGAAAAGGCCGGAGTTGGGCACGAAGCCCACGAAGATGAACACGCCGCCGACCGCCAGCTCCTTGAGCTGCCCATGGTGCTCGTAGCGCACGAGGTGCACCTTGTCATCGCCCCCGATCTCCTTGACCTGGGCATCGAAGATGAACTCGATCTTGGGGTTCGCGCGCGCTCGTTCGACCAGGATCGGCTGGGCGCGAAACTCGCTGCGGCGATGCAGGATGTAGACCTTTGACGCGTACCGCGTGAGGAACTCACCCTCTTCCACCGCGGCGTCGCCGCCGCCGACGACGGCCAGTTCCTGACCCTTGAAGAAGGCGCCGTCGCAGACCGCGCAGTAGCTGACGCCCCGGCCCCAGTACTCCTTCTCGCCCGGCACCTCGAGGTATCGGGGCAGGCCGCCGGCGGCCATGATCAACGCCGGGGCGCGAAGCTCCTCGCCCGACTCGAGACGCACCACCTTGGTGGTCCCCTCGACGTCGATCTCCTTGACGGGCTCGAAGTCGCGGACCTCGACGCCGAACTTGCGGGCGTGGTCGCCCATCCTGACGGCCAGCTCAGAGCCCAGGATCGACTCGATCCCGGGATAGTCCTCGATCAGCTCGGTGTTGAGGAGCTGGCCGCCCAGCGGCCCGCGGTCCACCACGACGGTCCGGAGGTTCATCCGCGCCGTGTACAGGCCGGCCGCGAGCCCGGCCGGGCCGCCGCCCACTATGACCACGTCGTATTCGCTCATTTGCATCAATTGGAATTGCGGGAGGAGGGCCCTATATTCCTGCAGGCCTCTAGCCGTGCTTGAACTGCGCTCCGTAGCCCCCGCGAGGGGACTGGCAGGTGATGTTGTCGAACGGGCACCCGATGGAGCAGGCGCCGCACTCGATGCAGTTGCCGAAGCTGACGAGGTTCGTCTGCTGCTCCTCGTTCCACTCATAGACGCCGGCGGGGCAGAAGTGGTTGCAGTACTTGCCCTTGCACTTGGTGGCGCACACGCCCTGGTCGACGACCTCGATGTGGGCGTGGCCCGAGTCTTCGTTGTACTTCACTGTGAAGAGCTTGTCGGTGAGCTTTTCCATCAGCCGGCCCCGAACCTCTCCCACACGCGGCACATCAGCCGCACGGTGTTGATGTAGTCGGCCGCGTGGATGTTCTCGTTGGGCGCGTGGATCCGGTTGTCGGGACGGCCGACTCCCACCGGCAGCACCGTCGGCACGCCGAGGTCGGAGACGACCGGGTGCATGGGGCCGGTGGCGGGCATGAAGGGCCACAGGATCGGCTCGCCGTGCAGCTCGCGCACACACTCGATCACGCTCTTGGCGACAGCCGACGACGGGTCCGAGCGAGCGGGTTTCTCGGCATCGCTCCAGACGATCTCGACTTTTTCGAAGCCGTGGGCGTCGAGGTGCTTGCGCAGCTGGTCGAGCACGTCGGCCGGGTCCTGGTCGGGGATGAGCCGAAAGTCGAGCTTCGCAGTGGCCTCCGCCGGGAGCACCGTCTTCGAACCGGGACCCTGGTAACCGGTCGTGATCCCGGCCACGTTACACGTGGGCGTGAAGAGCATCTGCTCGATCACGCGGTCTGCTTTCGGGTCGCGCACCAGCCGCTCGAAGCCGACCAGCTTCCGTCGCTTGTCGACCTCCGGGTCGATCGTCGCCATCATGCGGCTGTCGGCCTCGGTCGGCTTCACGACCTTGTCATAAAAACCCTCGAGCCGGATGTTCATCTCCTGGTCGCGCATGCTCGCCAGCGCGCCGACCAGGTACATCGCGGCGGACGGGTAGATGGACGCGTACCCGGAGTGCTGGTCGAAGTCCAGCATCTTCACGCGCAGCTGCACGTAGAGCAGGCCGCGGCAGCCGAACTGCAGGGTCGGCCGGCCGGCGTCGTCGAACGAAGTGCCCGACTCCCAGAGACAGCCATCGGCGTGGAGCTTGTCCGCGTGATCGTGGGCGATCTTCTCGAATGTCTTGGAGCCGATCTCCTCTTCCCCTTCGACCAGGAACCTCAGCGTCACCGGCACCTCGCCAAGCTCCTTCAGCGTCTCGAGTGCGTGGATGCGCGCCATCACGTCCGACTTGTCGTCGGCCACTCCTCGGGCGATGATGCGCCCGTCCTTTTCGAGCGGCTCGAAAGGCGGCGAATCCCACAGGTCGATCGGATCGACAGGCTGAACGTCGTAGTGCTGGTACAGGAGGAGCTTGCGCCTGCCGCCACCGGGGACCTCGGCGTAGAGCGCAGGCATCCCACCGGCGTCGAAAGTCTCCACGCGGTCCGTGAAGCGCGCGAGACGACCGGCAAGCCAGTCTCGTGCCGGCGTGACGGCTGCCTCGCCGTGGTTGGAGATGCTGGGGAAGGAGCAAAGCTCCTTCAGGTCGTCAACGAACCGGCGTGAGTGCTTTTCGATGTAAGCGTCGACCGCGTTAGTCGAGATCACGGTGCCATCGTAACCTTGTCCAATGTCCGAAGACTCGGCATCCGCCGGGACGGAATTCCATTTTTCACCTCGGTCCAACCGCGCCGCCGAGATTCGATGGCAGCCGTGGTCGGCGGGTGCCTTCGACCTGGCCAGGCGGACCGGCCGGCCCATCCTGCTCTCCATTTCCGCGGTGTGGTGCCATTGGTGCCACGTGATGGACGAGACCAGCTACTCCCACCCGGGGGTGATCGACCTGATCAACCGCGAGTACGTGCCCATCCGCGTCGACAACGACGTCCGGCCCGACATCAACCAGCGCTACAACATGGGCGGCTGGCCGACGACAGCCTTCCTTACACCATCAGGCGACATCCTGACGGGCGCCACGTACATGCCCCCGGACCAGATGGCGGACGCCCTCGCCCGGGTCGCCGCTTACTACCACGCCAACCAGGCCGAGATCGCGAGCAAGGCGCTCGAAGGGCGCAAGCGAGCGGCGATGGGAGTCGCGCGCAGCGCCGGTGAGCTCGATTCGACTGCGGTCGACGCGGTCCTCGAAGCGGTCAGGTCGGCCTACGACCCGCAGTACGGCGGCTTCGGCAGCGCTCCCAAGTTCCCGCAGACCGAAGCGATCCTCCTTTTGCTTGAGCAATCGCAGCTGCGGGGTGACTCCGCGCTCGGCCAGATGGCCTCCAACACCCTGGAACGCATGGCCGTCGGCGGCACGTACGACCACGTGGGAGGCGGGTTCTTCAGGTACTCGACGACGCAGGACTGGACCGTCCCGCACTTCGAAAAGATGCTGGAGGACCACGCCGGGCTGGTGGATTCGCTCGCGCTGGCGGGCATGTCGGGCGTGCTTGACACGACAACCGGATACCTCGACCGGGTGCTGCGCGACCCGGAGTCCGGGCTTTACGCCGGAAGCCAGGACGCCGACGAG
>JBAUTF010000086.1:0-5048 GCA_049582065.1 Candidatus Dormiibacterota bacterium
GAACGACACCGGCCTGCTCCACTTCTCCTACCGCCGCTACCTGGAGAACAGGATCCGGGAACGGTTCGGGCTGGCCGGCAACCCGATCAAGCTCGTGCTGCGCTCTGACGACGGGAAGCGCTCGGGCGCTCGAGCGGCCAAAGCCACACGATAGTTCGATCCGATTGCTTGATCTGGCACCACATGGACCGGACATACCCAATTGGATATAATTACGACCGTGACAAAAGCTGAGATCGGACTCATCCTGGCCACCGCCAGGCAGCGGGCCGGCCAGACGCAGGCGCAGCTTGCCAAGGCCATGGCCACGACTCAGCCCGCAATCGCGCGCGCGGAGGCCGGCTACCGCATGCCCACCATCGCGTTCATCGACAGGTGGGCACGCGCGACCGGAGACCCGATCAATCTCACGCTTGGCTCGGTGAAGCCGCAGCGGATGTCGGCCGCGTCTCGCCAAGCCCTGGTCCGGTCGGTGCTCGGTCCGGGCCGCTTCAACCCCTGGGATCGGAACCCGAGCAGTGCCGAAGCGGAGTTGCTGGAAAGGGCAGGCTTAGATCGCGAGCACTTCGAGCGTTTGAAGCGGAAACGTGCCAAGAGAACCGGGCCTCGAACTGCAGCGCGCTGAGGCGCTGCTGCTTCAGATTCCGAGGGTGCAGTCGCGGCTGCGCCAGCGGCTCATGCTGGCCGCAGCAATCACGATGCTCCTTGACAAAAAGCCCATCGTGGTTGGGGGTACCGCACAGGAGTATTGGGCTGGTGGCGAATACCATCCAACTGACCTCGACTTGTGCCCGCGGCCTTCGGATCAAGACCTCGAGAGGCTGCGGAAGATCGGCTTGGTCAAGAAGGGTCGGCACTGGGTTCGAACGGATCTGCCGGTTGCGGTGGAGTTCCCAGGTTCCGGGGACGACATCAAAAGGACGTCCGTCCTGAAAGTGCGTGGGGTCTCGATACTGATTATCAGCTGCGAGGACCTCTACTTGGACCGCGTCAGGCAGGCGACGGTCTCGTATCCAAGGGAAGACACCAGCTTCGACGGAGCGCTCGAGATTGCGCTCACCAATTACGGGACGATGGACTGGGATTACGTGAGAGATCGGCTGCGAAGGTTGGCAGCGAGCGGTGCTGGAGTGGGGGACGTGATGATTGCGGTTAATCGCCGGGCTCGCGCACGAGCTCGCCGCAGTCGATCCCTACCGATTGATAGGTGATGACGTTTACATTTCACTGATGTCCCTGCGACATCTGGTTGACGGGCGCGTGATCTATTGACGCTATGGGCGCCTCGATGAGCTCCAAGATCCTGGTGGTCGATGACGAAAACCACATCGTCGAGCTGGCACGCCTGTACCTCACCCGCGAGGGCTACGACGTCGAGGGAGTGGGGGACGGGGCACAGGCGATCGCCCGGTTCGGTCAGATCAAGCCAGACCTCGTGATCCTCGACATCATGCTGCCCGGCACGGACGGCCTCACCATCTGCAAGGAGATCCGCAAGCAGAGCCAGGTGCCGATCATCATGCTGACCGCCCGCGACGACGTCACCGACAAGGTGGTCGGCCTCGAGGTGGGGGCGGACGACTACCTCACCAAGCCGTTTCATCCTCAGGAGCTCGTCGCCCGGGCCAAAGCCCTGCTGCGCCGCGCGAAGATCGAGCCGGACCAGCCGAAGATGATCCGCGCCGGCAAGCTCGAGGTGGACCTGGAGCGGCACGAGGTCCGGCACGGCAAGACGAAGGTGCAGCTGCGGCCCAAGGAGTTCGACCTGCTCACGCTGCTGGCGCGGCATCCCGGACGCGTGTTCCAGCGCAGCGAGCTGCTCGACCTGGTGTGGGGCTATGACTTTCCCGGCTACACGCGGACCGTCGACGTGCACGTGCAGCAGCTGCGCGAGAAGCTGGCGAAGGCCGGCATCATGGACCCGAGCATCCAGACCGTCTGGGGCGTCGGGTACCGGCTGGAGATGGCGGCGAGCTGAGCCTTCGACTCCGCCTGCTCGCAGCCGCCGCCGGCATCGTCGCCGTAAGCCTGCTGCTCGCGGGCGGCCTGACCTGGGTGCTGGTGCGCGACCTCGAGTTCCAGGGCGTGCAGGACCAGCTGGACCGCGGCGTCGTCGCCACGACCCTCTTCGTCAGGCACGAGGAGTGCCTGGTCCGCCCGGTCGCGGTGGCGCAGCCCGGCGCCCTTGGCTGCCGGCTGGCAACGGCTGCCGATTTCCAGGACAGGCTGAACTCATTCGTGGTGCCCACATTGGGCGGCAACCGGCTGCTCCTGCTCGACGCGCAGCGCAGCGTGATGTATGACAGCGGGGCGCCGGACACGCTAGGCCTGGTCATCCCAGTCACGGCGTCGACTCGCGTGGCCAACGTGGCGGAAGCGCGCACCACGCTGGGCGGCCAGGCGTATTGCGCGGCGGCGGTCACGATCGCGCCGGCGCGCGACCCTTTGGGCGCGTCTTTCGTAGTGATCGCGCAGCCGCAGTCGCTGGTCGCGTCGACCGCCGCCGGTGAACTCGCGGGGCGCCTGCTCGAGGCGGGAGGCGCGGCGCTGGTGGTCGCGATGCTGCTGATCCTGCTTGTGAGCCGTTCGCTGACCAACCCCCTGACGCAGCTGGCAGCCGCGGCCGAGGACATCGCCGCGGGCAACTACTCGCGGCGCGTGGGCATCAAAGGGCAGGACGAGATCGGGATGCTCGGCTCGGCGTTCAACCGCATGGCGGAGGCGGTGGAGCGCGCGCGCAAGGTCCAGCGCGACTTCCTGGCCAACGTGTCGCACGAGCTGAAGACGCCACTCACGAGCCTGATCGGGTTCAGCCAGGCGCTGGTCGACGGAAGCTTGCTCAGCGAATCGGAGCGGACCCGCGCCGCCACCATCGTCCACGAGGAGTCGGAGCGCGTCCTTCGGATGGCCCAGGAGCTGCTCGACCTGGCGCGCGTCGAGGCCGGGTCGATCTCCATGCACATCACGGCCGTGGACCTGGGCGCCCAGCTCCAGCAGGAGCTCGAGATGGTGAGGCCGCGCGCCGACGCCCGGCGCCTGTCGCTGAACCTGGCCGTGCCGCCGGACATCCCGCCGGTCGCCGCCGACCCAGAGCGCCTGCACCAGGTGCTCGACAACCTCCTCGACAACGCGGTCAAGTACGCCCCGGACGGCTCCACGGTCCACGCGATCGCGAAGCTCAGCGGCGGCGCAGTCGAGACGGTCGTGTCCAACCCCGTGGGAGCCCACCGGCCCGACCCTGACCGCATGTTCGACCGCTTCTACCGCGCCGACCCGTCACGCTCGGCGGCCGCGGGTGGCGTGGGACTTGGGCTCGCCATCTCGCGCGAGCTGGCAGCGGCGATGGGCGGGCAGCTGTGGGCCGATTTCGAAGAGACCGGCAACCTTCGCGTCCACCTGACGCTCCCGGCTTCCCGACTGGGTGGGGAGGCCCGGACCGCGCCGTCTCCACCGGTCGAGGCGGTGCCTAAAGCGAGCTAGACGCGGCGAGCTCGACGGCGGCCGTAAACGGCCACGGCGCCGACGAACGCGCAGCAGGCAACGGCGATGACCAGCTTCGACCACAGCGGTAGTGGGTCGATGTAGTGGGGACCGACCTGGGTCAAGACGCCGGTGGTCACGCCGACCGTCGCGCCTACTATGGCCGCGTCACGCCTGGAGAACCTGCGCACAGCGCCAGTATGAAGCGGCTACTGGGCCGGCGGAACTACCAGAGTCACAGGGTTCTCGATCAGCCGCCTGACCTCCGCCATGAACTGTGCGGCGGTCGCGCCGTAGAAGACCCGATGGTCGACCGACAGGGTCATGCGCATCACCTTGCCCGGGACGATCCTGCCGCCCTCGACGACGGGCACGTCCTTGATCGCGCCGACGGCGAGGATCGCCGACTCGGGTGGGTTGATGATCGCCACGAACTCGTCCACGCCATACATGCCGAGGTTGGAGATCGAGAACGTGGCGCCGCTCAGGTCGCCCTCGTTGGGCCGGCCGGAGCGAGCCCTCTCGATCACCTGGCGCGACTCGATCGAGATCCGCACGAGGTCCTTCATGTCCGCGTCGTGCACCACCGGCACCAAAAGGCCCATGCCCTGGCTCGGGGCGACGGCCAGCCCGATGTTGATCGAGCGCTTGCGCTGGAACCGTCCGTCGGCCCACGAGCTGTTGACCTCCGGGAACTTGCGCAGCGCGAGCGCGCAGGCCCTGACCAGGAAGTCGGTCATGGTCACCTTGTCTGCGCCTGGGACGGAGTCCTTCATCTGCTGCCGCATGCTGACCGCGAGGTCCACCCGCGCCTCGACCGTGACCTGGAACTCGGGAACGGTCGACTTGGCCTCGGTCATCCGGCGCGCGATCGTCGCCTGCATGCGGGTCGGCTCGATGGTTTCCACGTCCGGGCCCGCCGGCTTTCTCGCGACGGCCGGTGGGCGGGGCCGCTCGGTCTTCGATTGGCTGCTCGCGGCCACCAGCACATCCTCCTTGACGATCCGCCCGTCGGGGCCGCTCCCCTTGATCGCCGCGAGGTCGACGCCCATCTCCGCGGCCAGCCGCTTCGCGAGGGGGGAAGCCTTGAGGTGCTGGCCGTCCTCCGGCCCTTCGGGGCTTACGCCGGCGGGGGCTTGGGCGGGGGGAGAGCCGGTGGCCACCGGCTGGAGCTCCTCGACGACCTGCGGAGGTGGCTCCGGCTCCTTCGGCTTCGGCTGAGCGGCGGGCTTGGCGGGAGCAGCCTGCTTGGCGGGAGCAGCCTGCTTGGCGGGCGTGGCGGTGGAGGCTTCGCCGATGCGTGCGATCGGAGCGCCGATCTTGGCGGGGACGCCCTGCTCGACCAGGATCGCCAGCACTCCGTCGGCCTCGGCCTCGAGGTCGAACGTGGCCTTGTCCGACTCGACCTCGGCCAGCACGTCACCGGTCTTCACGTCATCGCCGCTTTTCTTCTTCCATTCGACGATCGTGCCCTCCTCCATGGTGTCGGAGAGCTTGGGCATGTTTACGTCAGGCATCTACCCCCCCTCGGAAAAAGAGCAGCGGCGCCCTGCCCCGCGGCCTGTACG
>JBAUTF010000087.1:0-13606 GCA_049582065.1 Candidatus Dormiibacterota bacterium
TACCAGAGTCCGACGCGCCTCGTGCAGCGTCTCGGCGCCATCGCTGAGCTCGGCAACGAGGCGAGCCTCCTCGGCATGCGCCGCCCCCTGCTCGTCACCGACGCCGGGGTTAAGGCCGCCGGCCTCCTCGACACCGCGCTCGAGGCGCTGCGCCGGTCCGATGTCGAACCGGTCGTGTTCGACAAGGTCCGCGCCAACCCGGGCGTCGAGCTCGTCGACGCCGGCGCCGCCGAATATCGGGCGCAGGGCTGTGACGGACTGGTCGCCATCGGCGGCGGCAGCTCGATGGACACGGCCAAGGGCATCGGCATCGTCGCCGTGCACGACGGCAGCATCGTCGACTATGAGTGGGGCCACAGCCCGATCCGCTCGCGCATTCCACCGATGATCGCGGTGCCGACTACCGCGGGCACCGGCAGCGAGGTCACACTGTGGGCGGTCATCACCGACCCCAAGCGCAAGATCAAGTTCAACGTCGGCGGCACGTCCGACATCGCGTCGTGGGTCGCGCTGATCGACCCCGAGCTCACGGTCAAGCTGCCCGCCGGGGTGACGGCCGGCACCGGCATGGACGCGCTGGCACACGCCGTCGAGTGCTTCACCATGTCCTACCACCAGCCCTTCACCGACGCGGTCGCGCTGCTGGCGATGGAGTACGTGGCCCGCTACCTTCGCGTCGCGTTCTCACAGGCGCAGAACCTCGAGGCGCGCTATCACATGAGCGCGGCGGCAATGCTGGCCGGGCTCGCGTACGGCACGGATTCCGCCGGTGCCGCGCACGCCATGAGCCAGACTGCCGGTGGTGTGCACGACGCACCGCACGGCGCTCTCACCGCGCGCCTGCTCGGTCCGGTGATGGAGTACAACCACGCGGGCGAGCCCGAGCGTTTCGCGCGCATGGCGCAGGCCTTCGGCCTGGACACTCGAGGCGCATCGACCTGGCGCGCCGCCGAGATGGCGGTCGAGTACGTCCATCAGCTGACCGTCGACGTCGACATCCCGAGCATGCAGGAGCTGGGGTTTGCCGAGGATGAGATTCCGATGCTCGCCGACAAGGCGTTCGCCGATCCGCAGACGATCGGTAATCCGCGCGACGTCGACGCCGCCAACTACCGGCGCATCTACCAGCAGGCATTCGACCTCGGACGCGGTCGGGCCGCACCCCGAAATGGAGCCCTCAAGAAATGACCATCGACGTCGCGAAGTCAGTGAAGAAGATGTTCGTGAACGGCGAGTGGGTGGAGTCGGAGAGCCGTCAGTTCTTCGACGCCGACAGCCCCGCGACCGGCGAGGTCATCGCGCAGGTCCCCAAGGGGACGCGGGCCGACGCAGGCCGTGCGGTCGAGGCCGCCCACAAGGCGCGCGCGGCGATGGCGGGGTTGAAAGGCTTCGATCGCTCCAGGCGCCTGCACCACGTGGCGGACACGATTGCCAGGCGCCGCGAGGAGCTCGGCCATCTGCTGTCGCTCGACCAGGGCAAGCCGCTCATGTCGGAAGCGCTCGGAGAGGTCGACGAAACCGCCGAATACTTCCGCATCGCCGCCGAGGACCTGAAGCGGCTCGAAGGCCGCGTCCTCCCGTCGGCCTCACCGAGCAAGCTCGTCCTGGCGCGGCACTACCCGCGCGGCGTCTACGGCGTGATCACCCCGTGGAACTGGCCGCTCACCATGGCCGCGGAGCTGATCGCGCCGGCGCTGGCGGCCGGCAACACCGTGGTCTGGACTCCCGCCTCGTCGACCAGCGTCATCTCGGTCGCGTTGATGGAGTGCATCGCCGAAGGCGACTTTCCGCCCGGCGCGATGAACCTCGTCACGGGCCCGGGGGCGGAGGTCGGCGACGAGGTCGCGGGCCATGCGCTCGTAGATGGTGTTGGCTTCGTCGGATCGACTGCGACCGGAGCCTCGGTGGCGCGGCGCGCTGCCGGCAAGCACGTGATGCTTGAGCTCGGCGGCAACGGTCCCATGATCGTCTTCGCCGACGCCGACATCGGCAGGGCGGTGGAGGGCGCCATCGTCGGTTGCTACCTGTGCGCGGGCCAGAGCTGCACCGCGGGCGAGCGGATCCTCGTCCAGGAAACGGTCCGGGACGAGTTCGTCGCGCGGCTGGCCGACGCCGCGCGGGCGCTGCGGCTGGGCAACCCCTTCGACCCCGAAACCACGCTGGGTCCTTTGAACAACGAGGGCGTCGCGACCAAGATGGACCAGCACATCGCCGACGCCTTGAAGCGTGGGGCCAAGCTCGTCCTCGGCGGCGCTCGCGCGGAAGGATTCCCGACGCGGCTCTACTACCACGCGACCATCCTCGACGGCGTCGAGCCGGAGATGCGGGTGAGCCAGGAGGAGACGTTCGGCCCGATCGCCCCGATCCTCAAGTTCAAAGACGAAAAGCAGGCGCTGGCGATCGCCAACGACTCGCCATACGGCCTGCTGGGCTCGGTCTACACCAAGGACCTGTCTCGCGCGCTACGGTTCGCCGACGCGCTGGAGACCGGCTGGGTGAACATCAACGAGTCGACCAACTACTGGGAGGCGCACCTGCCCTTTGGCGGCCGGGCCGGCAAGAAGAGCGGCATCGGGCGAGTCGGCGGGCGCTTCGCCCTGGAGCAGATGACGGACCTCAAGACGATCGTGATCGAGATCGAGGGCGAGTGACGGCTCGACCGTTAGAAGACACCATCGCCGAAGCCGAACGAGTCGCCGACGCAGCCAGCACGGAGAAGCTCGGCGTCAAGCTCCTCGGCGGCGCGGGCATCCACATGCACTCGCCGAGCGCGCATAGGCCGCCGCTGCGACGCCGTTACGGAGACCTCGACTACGCGATGCCGAGCCGCGACCGCAAGCGCGTGCTGGCCTTCTTCCCCGCCCTCGGCTACGAGGCAAACGATCGCTTCAACCTCATGCAGGGTGACCGGCGCCTCTATTTCTACGACGCGGCGAACAGCCGCCAGGTGGATGTCTTCATCGACGTGATGAGGATGTCGCACGTGATCGACCTTCGCGGGCGGCTCGACCACTCGGGACCCTGCGCCAGCCCCTCGGACCTGCTGCTCAGCAAGCTGCAGATCTACGAGGTCAATCGCAAGGACCTCGTCGACCTGACAGCGCTGCTGCTCGACCATCCTATCGCGGAAAAGAGCGACGAAGCGGTGGACGCGACGTATGTGGCGAAGCTCGCGGCCGAGGACTGGGGCCTGTACCGCACGCTGCAGACGAACGTTGCCAAGCTCCGCGCCACGCTCGAGGAGCTCGATGTCGATCGCGACCTGGTGCGCTCACGGCTGGACGAGCTGTGGGGCGTGGTGGAAGCTCAAGCGAAACCCCTGAAGTGGAAGCTCCGCGCGCAGGTGGGCGATCGCATGCGTTGGTACGAGCTGCCGGAAGAGGTCCGGTCGCCGTACGTGGCGGAATAACGATGAGCGCCCTGCCCCGCCAAGCCCGCGCCGTCGTCATCGGATGCGGGATCGTGGGGAACAGCGTCGCCTACCACCTCACCAGGCTTGGCTGGCGCGACGTCGTGTTGCTCGACAAGGGCCCGCTGCCAAACCCCGGCGGCTCGACCGGCCACGCCTCGAACTTCATCTACCTGGTCGACCACTCCAAGGAGATGACCGCCCTGACCGTCGAGAGCGTACGGCAGTACAAAGCGATGGACGTCTTCATCCAGTCGGGCGGCATCGAGGTCGCGCGCACGAACGAGCGAATGCAGGAGCTGACTCGCCGGATGGCGTCGGCCGATTCGTGGGGCATCGAGCCGGTCTCGCTCCTTACGCCGAAGCAGGTCAAAGAGCTCGTCCCGTACATCGACGAATCGGTGATCCTGGGAGGGTTCTACACGCCGGGCGTCGGGGTCGTGGACTCGTTGCGCGCCGGCACTCTGATGCGTGAGAAGGGCCAGGCTTCAGGGGCACTCCACGTCTCGCCCAAGACGGAAGTCCTCGGCATCGACGTCGAGCACGGCCATGTGAGGCGCGTCCGCACCACGCAAGGCGACATCGAGGCCGAGACTCTGGTCATCACGTGCGGCGTGTGGAGTCCGCGCATCGCGCGTATGGCAGGCACGAACATACCACTGACCCCCGCTGTGCACCAGATGATCGACATCGGTCCCGTGCCGCGGTTCAAAGGGGCGAAGAGCGACATCGAGCACCCGATCGTGCGGGACATGGATACCAACATGTACGAGCGCCAGGCTGGCGGAGACCTCGAGATCGGCTCCTACGCCCACCGGCCGATCCTCTACGACCCGGAGGACCTGCCGTCGGTCGAGCAGGCCGCGCTCTCGCCGACCGAGTTCCCGTTCACACAACCGGACTTCGACCTGCAGATGCAGCACGCCCTCGAGCTGATGCCGGAGATCGTGGGTGATGAGTCGGTAGGGGTTAAGTACGCGATCAACGGCATCCTCTCGCTCACGCCCGACGGCATGCCCGTGCTGGGCGAATCTCCCGACGTCAAAGGCCTGTGGTCGGCGGCGGCGGTGTGGGTGAAGGAGGGGCCCGGCACCGGCAAGGCGCTCGCCGAGTGGATGGTCCACGGCGAGTCCGAGATCGACCTCCACTCGTCTGACATCGCGCGCTTTCACGAGCATCAAAAGACACGCGCACACGTGCGCGCGCGAGCCGCCGAAGGATTCAACAAGACCTACGGCATCGTCCATCCCAGCGAGCAATGGGCGTCAAACCGCGACGTCCGGCTGGCGCCGTTTTACCAGAGGGAGCGCGAGCTCGGCGCGGTGTTTTTCGAGGCCGCGGGTTGGGAGCGGCCGCAGTGGTATGAGTCCAACGCCCCGCTCGTCGAGGAGTTCGGCGACCGGGTCACCCGCCGTACCGCCGAGTGGGATTGCCGCTGGTGGTCGCCCATCATCAACGCGGAGCACCTGGCGACGCGCGAGCGGGCGGGCCTGTTCGACCTGTCGGCCTTCACGATCTTCGACATCGAAGGCCGCGGGGCGCTCGCCTCGGTGCAGAGTGTGGCGCTGCGGCAGATGGACGTACCCGTGGGCAGGGTTGTTTACACGCCGGTACTGAGCGCGAACGGCGGGTTCAAATCGGACCTTACGATCATGCGGCTGGGTGAGGACCGGTTCCGCGTCGTCACAGGCGGCGCTGCCGGCATGTCGGACAAGAAGTGGTTCGCGGACCATCTCGCGCCCGACGGCACGGCTCACCTTTCCGACCTCACGTCTTCGATGACGACGATCGGCCTCTGGGGCCCACGCGCCCGCGATATCTTCGCGAGCGTCACCTCCGACGATGTGTCGAACGAGGCGTTCAAGTTCGGCACCTGCCGCGTAGTCGAGGTCGGCACGCTCCGGGTGCTTGCCTCGCGCATCTCGTATGTGGGCGACCTGGGTTGGGAGCTCTACGTGCCGATGGAGCAGGGGCTCAAGCTCTGGGATGTGCTTTGGGAGGCGGGGCGCGCCCAAGGCATGGCGGCCTGCGGCATCGGCGTGTACGGGACGACCGGCCGTCTCGAGAAGGGATACCGGGCGCACGGCAACGAGCTCGAGACCGAGTACAACGTGGTCGAGGCGGGCATGCAGGCGCCGCGGGTCAAGGACGAGGACTTCGTGGGCAAGGCGGCCCACCTGCGTCACCGGGAGGAAGAGCCGGCCGCGATTCTCTGCACGCTCACAGTCGACGACCACCGCTCGAAGAGCGGCGAGAAGCGGTACATGCTGGGCCGCGAGCCCATCCTCACTCGCGAAGGCAAGCGGATCGTCGACCGGCACGGCCGCGGCTCGTACGTGACCAGCGCCGGAGCAGGGCCGTCGGTGGGCAAGCACATCCTGATGGCGTACCTGCCGCCCGGCAAAGCGGTGGCGGGGACGGCCCTCGCCGTCGAGTACATGGGCGAGCGGTACCCGGTAACGGTGGCGGTCGCCGGCGCGACACCGCTCTTCGACCCCGAGAACACGCGCATCCGGTCCTAATGCTCCACGAAGTCCGAGGCTGCGCCGTGACTTCGCGGGGACCCCGGTTGATGACGCTGCGCCAGGCGCCCTAGACATGCGCATCGCCGTGTGCATCAAGCGAGTGCCGATCACGGGTGGGCGGATCGTGCTCACCGAGGACGGGCGCGCGATCGACACGCGCCATCTCGGCTTCACAATGAGCCCGCACGAGGAATGCGGCGTCGAGGAGGCTGTGCGCCTGGTCGAGGCCAACAAGGGCGAGTCGGTGGTGCTGACGCTCGGCCCGGCGGAATCGGTCGAGCAGCTGCGCGACTCGATGGCGCTCGGGGTCGACCGCGCGATCCATCTGCAGACCGACGGCCAGGAATGGGACGGTGAAGGGACGGCTGCCGCGCTCGTCGAGGCGATACGGGCCGACGAAGCTTCATCCGGACCTTTCGACCTGATCTTCTTCGGCAACGAGTCGGCGGACTCGAGCGGTTTCCAGGTCGGAATCCGCATCGCCCACGCGCTCGGCCGTCCGTGCGTCACGGGCTTGAAGAAGGTCGCGCTCGAAGGCGCAAACGTGCGCTGCGAGCAGGAGGTGGAAGGCGGCCGCGACGTGTACGTCGTGCCGCTTCCTGCGGTGCTGACCGTGAAAGAGGGCCTGAACCTTCCCCGCTACCCGTCGGTGCCGGGCAAGATGCGCGCCCGCAGCAAGCCCGTCGCGGTGACCAACCCGGCGCGCCCCGCACCACGCCTCGAGCTCGTGCGCCTGTCGGTTCCTGCGGGGCAGGGCAGGCGGGCCGAGTCGCTCGGCGCGGGCGCGGGCGCGGCTCCGGCCGTGGTCGAGATGCTGCGCAAGGCGGGCGTGCTGTGAACGTCCTGGTACTGGTCGAAAAGGACAGCGAGCCTTCGCTGCAGGCGATGACCGTCGCGTCCAAGTTCGGAGACACCCTTCACGCGGTCACGATCGACGGGCGCGAGCCGTTCGCCCCGGACTCGTGGGCCGCCGTTCTGCTTCAGGCGGCGGACGAGCTCGGCGCTTCGGCGGTCTTGGCGGCCGGCACCGAGCGGGGCAACGAGATCATGGCGCGACTGGCGGCGCGAGCCGGGCTACCGCTCGCCGCGAACTGCACATCCGCCACCCCGGGCGACCCGGTCTCGGTGACACGCCAGCGATGGGGCGGCAGCCTGCTCGAGGAAGCGCGCCTACGCAGCCCGCGACCGCTGATCACCGTAGCCCCTCACACGGTCGCCGCAGAGCCCGGGCTCGAGCCGGTCGAGGTCGACGTCAAACGGCTGCTCGAGCGCCTCAACCCCAACGACCTGCTCGTCCGGGTCTCCGACCACCTTGCGCCGCAAGGTGGCGGCGTGTCGCTGGCGGCGGCCAGGGTGGTCGTGAGCGGCGGCCGGGGAGTCGGCTCGAAAGAGGGCTTCGCCATCATCGAGGAGCTGGCCGGCCTGCTCGGAGGGGCGGTGGGCTGCTCGCGCGCGGTGACCAGTGCTGGTTGGCGCCCCCACTCGGACCAGGTGGGCCAGACGGGCACCAAGGTGGCGCCCGACGTCTACATCGCGTGCGGCATCTCGGGCGCCACGCAGCACATGGCAGGCCTCAAGGGCGCCAAGCGCATCCTCGCCATCAACTCCGACGCGCAGGCGCCGCTCATGCTGAACGCCGATTACACGGTGGTCGGCGACCTCAAAGAGATCGTTCCGGCGATCACGGCCGAGATCACAAAGCTCAAGACGTGAGCCTCATCCCGGCGCTCGCCCTGGCCGTAGTGCTCGTGGTGGCCGGCGCCCTCTTCACGCGCCGCGCGCTCACGCTCTATCGCCTCGTCCGCATGGGCAAGCCGGCGGCGCGCTTCGGCGACGTGCCCCGCCGCCTGCGGGCGGAGGCCGTGGTCGTGGTCGGCCAGAGCAAGCTGCTGCAGCGGGTAGTGCCGGGGCTCATGCACGCCGCGATCTTCTGGGGCTTCCTGGTCCTGTTCCCGACCATCGTCATCGCGATGATCGGCGCGGTCGATCCTCATTCCACGCTGCCGTGGCTCGGCGCCCAGGGCTGGTACGCGCTGCTGGTGGACGTGTTCGCGCTGCTGGTGCTAATCGGCGTGGTCGCCGCGTTCGTCATCCGCAAGGTGCAGCGTCCGGCTCGTTTCAAGGGCAGCCACCTGGGCGAGGCGGACCTCATCCTGGCTCTGATCGCCGGCATCGTCGTGACTCTGTTCACATGGCACGCCTCGCAGATCGCGCTGCGTCTCAACGACTACCCCGCCTCCTGGGCTCCAATCTCGAGCGCGCTGGCATCGTTGATGAGCGGACCGGCGATCCCATACCTCGAGCGAGCCGCGGTCTGGGCGCACGTCCTGATCATCCTTTCGTTTCTCGTCTACCTCCCTTACTCCAAGCACCTGCACATCGCCGTAGCGGCGATCAACGTCTATTTCGGACGAACGCGCGCGCGGGGGCGCCTCGAGCCGATCGATTTCGAGAAGCCGGAGCAAGAGGTGCGTTTCGGCTCGGCTCGAGTCACCGACATGACGTGGAAGCAGATGGTCGACACCATGTCCTGCACCGAGTGCGGGCGCTGCCAGGACGTGTGCCCCGCCTATGCCACCGGCAAGGCGCTGTCGCCGAAGCTCCTGATCATGGCCATGCGTGACCAGCTCATGGCGGAGGGTCCAAAGACACTCGCGGACCCTGCGCACGTGCCGCCCCCGATCGTGCCCAACGCGGTCACCGACGACGTCGTGTGGGACTGCGTCACGTGCGGCGCCTGCGTCCGCGAGTGCCCGGTCGGGATCGAGCACATCGACCACGTCATCGACCTGCGCCGCAACCTGGTGATGGTCGAGTCGCGTTTCCCCGACGAGGCCGGCACGATGCTGCGCGACGTCGACCGCTCCTCCAATCCGTGGGGCAGGCCCGGCTCGGACCGCATGCAGTGGGCGGAGGGCCTCGGAGTGCGCGTGCTGCAGCCCGGTGACCCCGCCCCGGACGTCCTGTTCTGGGTCGGCTGCGCCCCTGCATTCGACGAGCGCGCACGCAGGGCCGCGATCTCAACGGCCAGGCTGATGCAAGAGGCACGCGTCGACTTCGCGATCCTCGGTCCGCGCGAGGCGTGCACCGGCGACCCGGCTCGACGCATGGGCGACGAGTACACCTACCAGCGCCTCGCGGGCGAGAACGTGGGGACGTTGAACGGCGCCGGTGTGAAGAAGATCGTCACCACCTGCCCCCACTGCTTCAACACGATCGGCAACGAGTACCCCGACTTCGGCGGACGCTACGAGATCGTGCATCACACCGACTTTCTCGCCGCCCTGGTGCGCGAGGGCAGGCTGAACCCGGCGGCCGACGACCGCACCATCACCTACCACGACTCGTGCTACCTGGCGCGCCACAACGATGTGCGATCGCAGCCACGCGAGCTGGTGGCGGCGGTGGGCAAGGCGGTCGAGATGCCGCGCAACCGCGAGCGGACCTTCTGCTGCGGCGCAGGCGGCGCGAGGATGTGGATGGAGGAGAAGCGCGGGACGCCGATCAACCAGGAGCGCGTGCGCGAAGCGGCCGCCACAGGCGCCGACACTCTCGCGGTGGCGTGCCCGTTCTGCACCGTGATGCTCGACGACGGCGTGCGCGAGACAGGCGCCAAAATGCAGGTGGTCGACCTGGCCACGCTGCTGCACGAAGCGGTCGAACGCCGAAAGGCGAATCGTCCTAAACCAGACACGTAGCCGGGGCGGCCGAGAGGCGCCAGGCGATGCGACCTAAGGCGGCGCTCAGCCCAGGTTCGTAGGCATCACGCCCGCCAGGGCGGGCATTCCAGTTTGAGGAACGGTCTGGAGGTTCGTCATCTGGTTTGGGATGCGAGTGCTCACGTCTATCACCCAGACCGCTGAAGGTGACGAAACCAACAAGTGGGAGCCGTCGAGCCAACCGAGCGGCGATCCGAGCTGAGTGAGGATCGACGAGCTGCCGTTGTTGAACAGGAGTGTTTCGAGAGCAAAAGTCGGCTGATCCGCGACCACGCTCGCTGCAATGCTGGCACCGTCCGGGGACAGCTCCGCGGCATTGGCGAAAGCCATGAAGATCTTGGGCGGAGGTCCGCTGGGGATGGCGAATGCCGTTTTGGTTCCATCCCACGCCTGCTTCCCAAGCGTGCCGCTGCCGCAAGTTGATCCGGTCGAACACCAACCATCTGCACAGGCCGTGCCGGCCGCGACCAGCAGGCCTCGTGCGCAATCGAGCGTCGCGAGCCGGAGTCCGCTTGCAGGGTCGGCGATGTGATATGCGATCGCTCCATATGGATTCCCCCAACCAAATAGATCTGATCCTCCGACACCGACGATCAAGTGGCCAGCGTGCCAGCCGATCGGCCACTCGCCCGTGGTGGTCGAGGAATAGATGTCGACTCGGTTTGCGCTGGTCCCAAGGTCCTCTACGTACATGGCGTCATTGAAGGAGGCCGGCAGACGGCTGCGAGCAAGTGTGATGATCGAGACCGCGATCCGCCGGTCATCGGGTGAGACGGCAAAAACAACCTGGCTGTTGTCCGGAGCGCTTATGTTCATCACGGTCTGGACGGACCCGTCCGGGGAGAGCGATTTGACGACCGTCTCGCCGTCGAGGAAGTACACGCGCGTGCTGGAGATGCTCGTCTCCGGCATGGTGTAAGCCGCGGTTTCGCCTTCCGGACACCTTCCCTGAGGGCATGGGCTCGGAGGGAACCAGTACTGCTTCGCGCTGCGAGACATCGCCTTCGCGAATGGACCACCCCGTCCGTCAAACGTGACCAATTGAACGATGTAGGACCCGCCACCCCCTCCTACCATCACCGCCCATGGCCCGCCGGCAGGGCTCGGCGTGGCGATCGCCACCTGCGAAGGCGCTGCCGCAGCCGAGGGACTGACAGGCGCTGGGGAGGTGACGTGCGCAGCCGGCGATTCGGAGCAGCCTGCGATCGTCAAGACTGCCAAACCAACTACGCCAACGATGCGCAGTACACGGCTAACGCTACCGATCGCCGACCCGATACTAAGACAGGCCCACGATGTCCCCGTTCTCGTCGATGTCGATGCTCGCCGCGATCGGGGTCGTGGGCAGGCCCGGCATCGTCCGCATGTCGCCGCAGATCGGATAGATGAACCCCGCGCCGACCGATGCGCGCACCTCGCGCACGGGCAGCACCCACCCGGTCGGAGCTCCCTTCAATTTCGGATCCGACGAGATGGAGAGATGCGTCTTGGCGATGCAGACGGGGAGCCGGCCGAATCCGTTCGCCTCGAAGGAGTCGATCTGCCGGGCGGCGGTGGCGTCGTACTCGACGCCTCGAGCGCCGTAGACCCGCAGCGCGACAGCCTCGATCTTCTCGCGCAGCGTGGCGGCGTCGGGGTAGAGGAGCTTGAACGTGCTCGGCTCGTCGGCGGCTTCGGCCACCATCTGGGCCAGCTCGGTGGCGCCCTTGCCTCCATCCACGAAGTTGTTGCACACGGCGGATCGAACCCCCAGGTGCTCGGCCAGCTCGCGCACCGCCTGGTGCTCAGCGGGATGGTCGCCGGGGAAGGCGTTGATGGCCACGACCGGGGTGACGCCGTGGATCTGGATGTTCTCGACCTGCTTGCGCAGGTTGGCGGCGCCGGCGAGCACGTCGTCCGGGTTCTCCTTGAGCAGGTCCGGCGGCAGCGGCCTGCCCGCGACCACGCGGTACTTGCCCGAGTGCACCTTGAGCGCGCGGACCGTCGCGACGACCACGGCGGCGTCAGGCGCAAGGCCGGAGGTCCGGCACTTGATATTGAAGAACCGCTCCGCGCCCATGTCCGCGCCGAAGCCTGCCTCGGTCACGACGAAATCGGCGCAGCGAACTCCGATGAGGTCGGCGATCACCGACGAGGCGCCGTTGGCGATGTTCCCGAACGGTCCCGCGTGGACGAGCACCGGCGTGTTCTCGAGAGTCTGCAGCAAGTTGGGCTTGATGGCGTCGAGCATGATCACGGTCATGGCGCCGCCCGCGTGAAGGAAGTCGGCGGTGATGGGCTTGCCGTCGCGCGCGAGCCCGATGATCATCCGCCCTAGGCGCTGCCTCATGTCCTGCAGCGACGTCGAGAGCGCGAGCACGGCCATCACCTCTGAAGCGGCGGTGATGTCGAACCCGGTCTGCCGCGTCACACCGTCCTCGGGCGCGCCCAGCCCGACCACCACGTTGCGCAGCACCCGGTCGCTGACGTCCAGCACTCGGCGCCAGGTGATGCTGTGCAGGTCGATCGGGAAGTCGCGAAGGCTGTGGTGGATGTAGTTGTCGATCATCGCGGCGAGCAGGTTGTGCGCCGCGGTCACCGCGTGAAAGTCGCCGGTGAGGTGAAGGTTGAGCCGCTCCATGGGCACGACCTGGCTGTAACCGCCTCCCGCAGCACCGCCCTTGATCCCGAACGTCGGGCCCATGGACGGTTGGCGGATCGCCACGACCGCGCGCTTGCCGATCAGGCCCAGCGCATCGCCCAGGCCGACCGTCGTCGTCGTCTTGCCCTCGCCCAGCGGCGTCGGCGTGATGGCCGAGACCACGACGTACTTGGCCTTCGGCCGGTCGGCCAGCTCCTCGCGCGCCTCGAGCTTGATCTTGGCGACGTCGTGGCCGTACGGCTCGAGCAGGTGCGGGCCGATGCCCATCTTGGCGGCGATCTCCTGTATCGGGAGAAGCCGAGCCTTGCGCGCGATGTCGAGGTCGGTCGGAAAGGTGACTGCCATCTGATCTCCTTAATTCAGGCGCGCCAGCATCTCCTGGCGCCATCGCTCGGTCGGCTCGATCTCGTTGAACGTGAAGACGTGCACGCCGGCGACCTTCCGGTCCGGTGCGCCAAGGTCCGGCATGAGCGCCTTGATGAACCGGCCGGGGTCGTAACCGCCCGGCCGCAGCATGCGAAGAAACCAGTTGGAGTGCCCGCGCAGGAACCGCGCCGAATCGACGACCCCGATCCTCGTCGACACGCGCAGCAGCCTGGCCGGATCGGCGACACCCGCCATCCCGATGTAGATGGGCAGCTCGACTTTGCGGCGGCGCACGCGCGCCACCCATCGCTTCACGACGCGCGGGTCGAAACACAGGTTGCTGACGATGTACGTGGCAACCCGCCGCTTGTCCCACATCGCCTGGATCGTCATGTCGTCATCGATGAAGCTGTGGCTCTCGGGGTAGCCGGTGACGCCTATGTCATGCAGGCCGGAGCCGGCCATGGCCGCGAGCAGGGAGACCGAGTCGGGAAACTCGCCCGCGGGCTCGCGCGCATCGCCGGCAACGACAAAAACGTCCTGCGAGCCCATCGCCTTGACCGCGGCCAGGATCTCGCCCAGGTGCGAGCGGTCGCGGATCATGCGCGCCGAGAGGTGAGGGACCACGCCGTAGCCCTGGCGCGACAGGCGCTCCGCCAGGTCGATGGTGGCCTCCATACCGCGGCGGGGGGAGGCGGTGATGGTGATCCGGACCTCGTTGGGCACGTGGGCGAGCACGAGACCTTCGGCGTCCTCCGTAGGCAGGACCTCGTACCGCGGCGCGCGAAGGAAGGCTGTCAGCCCGCTCTGTCCCACACTCTCCATCCCAATGCCCAACGAGCGCTTGAGGGCCAGCTCTGAGCTCGTGGGGACCCCTTCGAGCGGCCTCAGCATGCGACCACCTGCGACCGTTGCACTATATGCCACTGTCGCGCCATGCGCAACA
>JBAUTF010000088.1:0-1578 GCA_049582065.1 Candidatus Dormiibacterota bacterium
GGGTCGCGACTGACAGGTGGCTGTAATAGTGGGTCACGACGCCGATACGCTCCCCCGGCGGAGCGGGTTGCGCAGGCAGGCTCGGCGCTGGTGTGGCTGCTACAGGCTGTGGCGGCGGACTGGCTGACGTCGGTTTGACCGCAGCTTTCACGGTCGGCTTGGCTTTTCTGGGTGATCCACGCCTGACCGGCTCCTTCTTCGCCGGTTTTCTTCTGACCGTCGCGGTCTTTCGGCGGGGGGTCGCCTTGGTAAGCGGGGCTTTCTTGCGCCTTGCCTTAGTCTTGCGTTTGACTTTCTTTCTTTTCGCCATCTACAGCCTCCCGTGGGGTTTTCCGAAGGAAGGACGCGATTACTAGCCTCTCACCTTAGTCAGGCCGCGGTCTGAGGTCGGACTTGTCCCATTTTCGTGGAGGGGCGTATTCAAGCGGTTTGTACGGCCGTCTCCACTGTGATCCGAAGTCCCTCAGCATAGACTTGATGCCAGGGACGGTGGTTTGACTCTGTCGTTGGCTGCGATTTGGAGCATTCACTTACCTATATTGGATGCGACCCCTGACCCTCGTATTGAACAGCGCCGACGCTAGGGCATAGCCGACCGCAGCCAGGCGCGAAAGCTGCCAGACACTCTAGCAGTGACGGGAACCTGCACCCAGCCCTTTTAGAGCAGAGAGCTAACGCTAAACGGCTTCAAGACGCGTGCTGAGGCCGGTTGTGTGACGGAGCCCTTTACCTCTCGCGCGCCAACGCTCGCCACCGCAACTCGCGAATTTTCTTGCCGCTTTCGACGCATAAATCCAAAAGCTGCTCGGCAGATTCATAGCTGCGCGCAAGGTTCAACCAGAACTTTTCGAGGTCAAGAAAATCCTTGCGCACGTCCTCCGTAAGGGCGGCTTCCGCATTCCGGGCGCACCGCTCGGCGCGCACGTAACAGTCGCGAATTTCCTTACGCAGATTTTGCAGCACCTGGTCCCCATCGGTGAGCCCTAGTCCAGAAGGGTTTTAATGCTGCGCGAACGCGCCTGGAGGGGAGTATTAAAGAACGAACCGGCCCGGCGCAATTCTCTTCAAGGCCACGCTTCACGCGAAGGGATTTGGAATAAAGCGATTCAGTGAATGCCGATGTTTCCCGATCGACCTTCGACACAGAAAAGTCATGGCCACAAAATAAGCTAGAATTGGTTGACGCAGAGGTGCGCGGGAAAAGGAGCCGTTCCGGTGCCTCGATATTTTTTCATAATACAGGGCGAAAACGTTGTGATTGAGGATGACCCTCACGGTACGATTCTGCCCGACACGCCAGCAGCACTGTCTTACGCGGAGCGTACGATCAGGAACTTGCGAGGCGAAGGCGGCTACAACGATCCACTATTGATCATGATCGTCAAGGACGAAAGCAATCAGAGAGTCTTGTCATTGCCGTTCCTACCGGCATGCGCCTAAGGCATTGCTCCCAACGCGAATTCCAGGAAGGGCGACAGGAGGATTTAGCGCTCCGGTCCGCATCGGCTGAGGTCGCGTTCCGCGCGGAAGACATTGCTATAAAGACTTGCAATCCATTGGCGTCCGCTAGACGTGACG
>JBAUTF010000089.1:0-1596 GCA_049582065.1 Candidatus Dormiibacterota bacterium
GGCCCGGGGCGATGGCGATGCCGTAGGTGTCGAGCACGGTGAACCACCGCTTGGAGATCGTCGCCACGATCTGGCCGCCGTCCGCGATCTCGTATTCGTGATTCAGGATGTCACCCTGGGCCTCCAGGACAGCGCCGCCCTGGAGGTGGATCGAGTAATGCTGCCGGAACACAGTGAAAAGAGCTTTCTTGACCGTCGCCCAAACCTGGCCGCCTCGCTCGATGTTCATGGTCGGCTGGATCGCAAGCAGCTTGGCCTGGATGACGGCGAGCGCCGCCCCGGCGGCGTCCTGGAGCTCGAACGTCTCTCTGATCCGCAGCACTTTGCCGTCCACCTTGTAAACCTGTTCACCTCGATCGTTCTGGATCCAGAAGTCCTCACCGATCGAGAACAGCTTGCGGCGGAGCTGGTAGCGGGTCCAGGTGTCGACGCTCATGGGTCATCTCCTCGTGGGAAATCGGTGGCGGTTTACCCTGATGATCGCTGAGCTGCGCTCATCGCGTATTCGGCATGAAGGAACGACCGCAACAACACGCCAGGAGGAACAAAGGACGTGGACGACATCGAGGCGTTGCGGCGTCGCGCGAAAGCCGTGCGCGAGCGGTACAGAGCACTGCCCGAGTCAGGTTCGGACCGGTTGGGACCTCCCGACCCCAAGAGCGGCGATCGCTGGGACCGCTACAACGTCATGGGCCACGTGGCTGAGGTGCTGCCATTTTGGGTGGCCCAGCTCGAGGTCGCCATGGGGGGACAGCCGTTCGGGCGCCAACCCGGCTCGACCGAGCGGCAGCAGGCGGTCGAGGGGGGCCGTCAGGTGGGGGAGATGGTGCTTCGCGAGCGGATCGACTCCGGTTTCGAGGGCCTGCTGCGATTCATCGATCGGCTCGCGCCGGGCGACCTCGACCGGCGCGTCGCGATGCGTGGCCGGGGCGAGGAGACGGTCGCGTGGGCCGTGGAGAACCTGCTGGTGGGACACGCCGAGGAGCACTGCGACCAGTTGACCGAGCTGGGTTAGCCGCCGCCCCGCGTCAGCCCGAGAGCGCGCCGGCCCGCTTTGCGGCGCCACTCAGGCCGAGCCCGGCCGCATCGAGCTTGCCCAGCTGCGCGGCTTGCCGCCAGTGCCGGACCGAGGCTTCGGTGTCGTGCCTCGCGTCCAGCAGCGTCGCGTAATCCATGTGCAGATCGCGAAGCCGGTCGGGCATGCAGACGGTCTCCAGGATTCCGATGGCGATCCCGAACTCCTCGTCCGCGGCGCGCTGGTCGCCTTGTCGCTCAGCCAGCTTGCCGGACAGCTCGTGCGCCTCGGCCCGCACCAGGTTCTCACCCGTGGCTTCGCCGCACTCCAGTGCCTGCGCGAGGTACCGGCGGGCCGCATCGAGATCACCGCGGACCAGGTTCAGATGGCCAAGGTTGTTGAGGATGAATCCACGTCCCCTTCGATCGAGCTTGACCTCCTCCGATCCCGCAAGCGCCGCCAGCAGGTGCCGCTCAGCCGAGTCGAGCTGCCCGTGCCGAAGAAGCAGATACCCGAGGTCGTTCTCGACCCGATACATCGCACTCGGGTCGGACTCGATCGCATAAAGCGCGAGGGCTTTG
>JBAUTF010000090.1:0-2068 GCA_049582065.1 Candidatus Dormiibacterota bacterium
GGCAGCAGGACATGGAATTCCAAGCGGCGCTCGACTACCTGCAGAGCCAGTTCACCCTGGTGACGCTCTCGGACGACGCCCAAGAAGGCATCAAGGCGTTCCTGGAAAAACGCCAGCCGGACTTCAAAGGGCGGTGACGGCATGAGCAGTCCGCGACATCGCGACCTGCGCGAGAAGGCGCTCAAGGGCGGGACGCGGTATCTGCCCAAGCTTCGAGAGCAGCACAAGCTGACCGCGCGCGAGCGCCTCGAGCTTCTCCTCGACGCCGGCTCGTTGGTCGAGGACGGCCTGTTCGCCAACGTGCTCGCCGAGGAGTTGCCCGCAGACGGCGTGGTCACCGGGCTTGGCACCATCGAAGGCCGCCAGGTCGCCGTGATGGCCAACGACCCCACGGTCAAGGCCGGCAGCTGGGGCGCGCGCACCGTCGAGAAGATCGTGCGCATCCAGGAAACGGCGATGCGGATACGTGTCCCGCTCTTCTACCTCGTCGACTCCGCCGGCGCACGAATCACGGACCAGATCGAAATGTTCCCGGGCCGCCGGCACGCCGGACGCATCTTCTTCAACGAGGTCCAGCTGTCAGGGGTCGTGCCGCAGATCTGCCTGCTGTTCGGACCTTCGGCCGCCGGCGGCGCGTACATCCCGGCGTTCTGCGACATCGTCGTCATGGTCGAAGGCAACGCCTCCATGTACCTGGGATCGCCCCGCATGGTCGAGGTCGTGGTCGGCGAGAAGGTGAGCCTCGAGGAGCTCGGCGGAGCCCGCATGCACTGCACGGTGAGCGGATGCGGCGACGTGCTCGTCGCCGACGAGCGCGCGGCGATCGACTTCGCGCGGACCTACTTCAGGTTCATGCCTCAACGCGCGGCCGAGAAGCCCGCCGCGGGCGCCTCCAGGCCGGCCCGTGCCGGTTCGAAGAAGATGGGCGACCTCATCCCTCTCGAGGCCAATCGCGGCTACGACATGCGCAAGGTCATCGATGCGATCGTCGATGAGGGCAGCTGGCTCGAGCTCAAACAGCTCTTCGCCAAAGAATTGCTCACCGGCCTGGCCCGACTTGACGGCCACGCCATCGGCATCCTGGCCAACCAGCCCATGCAGAAAGGCGGGGTGCTCTTCAACGACTCGGCGGACAAGGCGGCGCGCTTCATCTCGCTGTGCGACGCGTTCGAGATCCCGTTGCTGTTCCTCGCGGACGTCCCCGGGTTCATGATCGGGACAGACGTCGAACGGCGCGGCATCATCCGGCACGGCGCCAAGATGATCAGTGCCGTCTCGGAGGCGACGGTGCCCAAGATCTCGGTGATCGTGCGTAAGGCGTACGGTGCGGGCCTGTACGCGATGGCGGGGCCGGCCTTCGACTCGGATTGCGTGATCGCGCTGCCTTCGGCGCAGATCGCCGTGATGGGGCCGGAACCGGCGGTGAATGCTGTCTTCTATAACAAGCTGGCCGAGCTGCCGGAGGCCGAGCGGGCGGCCCGCCGGAAGGAGCTCGAGGACGAATATCGGGAGGACGTCGACCTCTACAAGCTCGCCGCCAACCTGATCGTCGACGACATCGTGGAGCCTGACGACCTGCGCGCAGCGCTCATCGCCCGCTTCAAGGCTTACTCCACGCGCGTCTCGCCGCGCGCCGACCGGAAGCACGGAATCCCGCCGGTGTAGTAACACTCTTCCCCGCTGTGCGGGGAAGTACCGGCCGCAGGCCGGGGATGGGGAGGTGCGCTAGCCGATGCGGTGATAAGGGACCGCGTAGTGGACGACGACCACGTAGAACGTCACGCTGGCGGTGATCACCGCCAGGTGGAACAGCTCGTGGTACCCGAACACACGCGGCCACGGGTTGGGCCGCTTGAACGCGTAGGCGGCCGCTCCCAGCGAGTACTGCAAGCCGCCCATCGCGATCAACACCGCCGCCAACCAGCCCAGCGCCGCCGTCAAAGGCACCAGGGCAACAACCGCAACCCATCCCATCGCGAGGTACAGCGAGGCGAGGAGCCTCCGAGGTATCCGGAGAAACGGCGCCGCGCCGGCGACGCCCGCGATGGCGCAGATCCAGGTCGCGGTC
>JBAUTF010000091.1:0-6792 GCA_049582065.1 Candidatus Dormiibacterota bacterium
CAACAAGCACCCCGAGCGACCTGGTGAAGCTCGGCCTGGTCGCCATGAAGCAGCCAGTGCTGGCGCAGATCGTCGCGCAGAGCCAGGCCAACATACCCGTCGCCGGCACCGTGCGGAACCTCGACACCGCCCTGGGTCAGAGCGGCATCATAGGCATCGAGACCGGAAACGGAGACTTCCTGTACGCCGCCTCCGAAACGCTGGGCGCCTTCACCGTCACCCTCTTCGGCTGCGTGATGGGCCTGGACTCTCTGGACAGCGCCTTCACCGCCGCCAAGACGCTGATCGCGGCCATGCGACCGGTGGTTAAGGTGGGCCGCGTCCTCTACAAGGACAAGATCGTTGCGAGCTACGATCTGCCTTGGGGGGACCACACGGACCTCTTCGCCACTGACAACGTGGACCTCGTCGAGTGGCCCGGGATGCTCCTGAGGGAGATCGTGCACGCGCCTGCCCTCACCGTCACCCAACCTATCGACCCCGGAACCACCGAGGGCGCCTTGCACATCACTCTGGGTGGGTACACGCTAGACATCTCGCTGACGACCGTGGATGGGCTCTATCCGCCTGGCAGGTTCTGGAAGCTACTCCGTATCTAGTGAGCTGGGCTCAGGCCTGGTGCGGCTACTAGAGGACTCGAAAGGACACGAAGGCCGAGCTGATTGAGTTCAGGCGGACCAGAGCGGAAACGCGAGGACACGAAGGACACGCCATGACGGCGCCTCGGGACCGTGCGTTTGAAGGAGGCAGAGGTCCCGACAGCCAAGCTGACAGCCATTCTGTCGGACACTGGCAACCGTCAGCGAACGTCCGCGGATCCAAGCTCTCGACTCTTCACCTTGCGCGGACATCGCAGGACACTGGCGGACGCCAGATCCGCGGTCTTCAAAACCGTCTGAAGGGCGGTGTTGAGGTGTCCTTGGTGGATTCGACTCCCATCCATCCCCGCCAAATTTGGCCGCTGTGACAGCCAAGATGACAAACAGCGGCGGACTCTGGTGAACGTGGGCGCATCTCGGTGGACGAATGGCCAGCATTTCATAGTCGCCGTCGGACAACGCCTGAACGGAGATGCCGCCGAACTGGTGCCTGCGCGCCGTAGGCTGAAATCGCCGCAACAGCTGGTCCTGAGGAATGTCGATCCCGGGTCATGGGCGAATCGCCGACTGCCCTGCCAGTTAAGAAACGTCCTTCCAAACGGGCGCCCGCTTTTCGACGAAGGCGGCGATACCTTCCTGGCCGTCAGGAGCGACCGCATTGCAAGAGATCGCCTCGGCCATCAATCGGTATGCCTCCGCCTGCTTTTCCTCTACCTGACGGTAGAACCCTTCCTTGCCGATTCTCAGCGCATAGGGGCTGAGTTGGGCGAGCTCCTTGACGAGCGCCGTGACTTCGGTCTCCAGCTGCGGGAGCGGGACGGCCCGGTTGATCAGGCCCCATTTCTCGGCTGTCATCGCGTCGACAAATCGCCCCGTTAGCAGCATCTCCATAGCGTTCTTGCGGCCCACATTGCGGGCTACGGCTACGCCGGGCGTCGAGCAGAACAGGCCATAGCGAACTCCGGACGTTGCAAAGCGGCAGTCATCGCTTGCTATAGCGAGGTCGCAAGTGGCGACGAGTTGGCATCCAGCCGCCGTGGCAATCCCGTGTGGCGCAGCGATCACGGGAACCGGGATCGACTGCACAGTGGCCATCAGTTTGTTGCAGACGGCGAAGATGTCCCGTTCCTCGTCCAGATTCCTGTTCATCATCTCCTTGAGGTCGTGCCCTGCGGAGAATGCCCGGCCGGCTCCTTTGAGCACAATCGCGCGCACTTCGGAACGCGCTCCTTGGCGCTCGAGTTCGGACGTGAGCTCCTGCATGAGCCCAGTCGACAGTGGGTTCAGCTGCTGTGGCCGATTGAGCGTGATGATCGCCGCCGGAAGCGCATCCTCTACTAACAGATAGTCGAGCGTCGCTGTCATTTCACGATCCTCCTTGCCCGGTTCAGTCTAGGTGCGGCGATGGAAGACCGCGCCAAGGATGCCGTTGGGGGTCCCAAAGGGAGCGTGACTTGCCGACGGCCGCTGGCGGTGCATTCCGATGCCATTAGTCGGCTAACGATCGCCTCGACGGTGCACTGCTCAAGCCGTCCTGCTACGCGCCCTCTAGCACTGATTTGAGCTGAGGGATCGAGATATTGCCGCCGGTCAATATCAGCGCAACGCGTTGACCGGCCAACCGATCCCGTAACGCCAGGGCAGCCGCCAAGGCCGCCGCGCCAGCTCCTTCAACGAGGATTCGGTTCTGTGCCAGCAGCAATCTAACCGCGGCGGAGATGGCTTCATCAGACACGAGGACGAAGTCGTCGAGCAGCCGCCGCAGGATCCGCTGTGGCAGCTCGAACGAGGTCCTGGTGGCCAGGCCTTCCGCCCAGGTGCTCGTGGTCGCCTCGACGGGCTTGCCTGCGCGCCACGAGAGGTAGGCAGACGGTGCCTTCTCCGCCTGCACCCCGATCACAGTGATGCTGGGGTTCACTGTCTTGGCGACGACACAGGCCCCTGCCGCGCCGCTGCCTCCACCTACGGGGACGATGATGACGTCGATCCGCGGTTGTTCGCTCAGGATCTCAAGCGTGTGGGTGCCAACGCCTGCGATCAAGAGTGGTTCATCGCCCGAGTGTATGTACCGGTAACCTTTGGCCGCCGCCAGCTGCTCGCATGCCACTCGCGCTTCGTCGTAGTCAGCTCCGACGAGATTCACGGTAGCCCCAAGCTCCTTCATCGCGTCCACCTTGGCCGCGTTTGCATTCACCGGGGCGCAGATGATGGCGTCTACTCCAAACAGTCTTGCCGCATACGCGACCGACTGGCCGTGGTTTCCGGTCGAAGCAGCTATCACACCGGCTTCTCGCTCTTGGGGACTGAGCTGAGAAACGAGGTTGACTCCGCCTCGAACCTTGAACGCTCCGGTTGGAAGATGGAACTCGTGCTTCAAGTAAACGTCCGCGCCGACAATCGCGCTTATGGCAGCCGACTGACGGAGGGGACTGGGGGCGAGATGCGGCCGAATTCGCACCGCCGCGGCCAGGACATCCGGAAGCGTCGGCTCGACCAATTCAGCCACGACCCTGTGCCTCACTAGTCATGTTCAGCCGGTCCCGCTTCGATTGGGGAGTGTCCCGGCCTATTCGCGCCATCTATGTCAGCGACCTGCGAGCCCGCTCGATATGCAGGTCAATTCGCTCACGAAGTGGACCGGTAGCACAGACTCCCAGACTCTGAAATCGCTCAACGAACTCTTCGACTGGGATCAGCACAACGAGTTTCATAGTGCAGGCCCGCGGTCACACATCTGACCGATAGTCTGTGCTTATCGGTAGCACTCGTGAGTTTGGGGGCAAGCAGGGTCCGAGTGTGTGCGTGGGCAGCAGGGTACGCGGCCAGAAGGCTGCTTCTCGACAGCCAAGGTGACAGCCAAGCCGGCGGATGACTGCGGACGAGGGCGGACGATCATGGACGACCGCCCTTAGTAATCGAGCCCCGGGCGGACGTTGATGGACATCCCCGGACGATAGCCCCGCGGTCTTCAAAACCGGGGGAGGTCGTCCACTGACGTGCGCCCAAGATCGCTTTTGTCCACCGACGTCCATTGCATCGACCGAATGACAGCCAATGACGGCCAAGTTGGCCGGGGCGCCCCCTCCTACAAGAAGCCCTGGTCGGAACCAGCGAAAACGGTGGTGATCCTCCCGCGGTTTTCTGAACCGTTTGGGGACCCGTGTCGCGTCCGCCGCCGCTCGACCGCGCTTGACAGTGCGGTAGAAGACCGTCTCCTGAACTGCGAGCAGCTGGTGCCTGCAGAGAAAGACAGTCACACCAACGGCTTCTGGTAGGCGATGGCCGTAACGAAATGGACGGTCATCGCATAGTAGTAATGGGCAGTTTCTTGATATGGCCATCGCAATTTGGTATCAAGTGTCGCCGCAGGACAGGAACTGAGGTGCGCCACGGTGCGACCGCAGGACGTCCTTGATCGAGGCCGACCCGCACCCGGCCCTGCTGCCACTGGATGACGAAGTTGCCTTCGCGAACTCCATCGAGCCGCTGCTCCCGATTGCCTTTCGCCTGGCCCACGGGATGCTGCGCAACCGCGACGACGCTGAGGACGCCGTCCAGGAGGCTGCTATGAAGGCCTGGCGGAAGCGGGCAACCTTTCGCCCCGGAGCTGAGCCGCGACCTTGGTTTCTGGCGATAGTCGCGAACGAGTGCAAGATGGCCCGGCGCCGTCCCGGGTGGGTCCTATTTGGTCAGCGGAGCCCCCAAGAAAGGGAGCTGGCATCTGGCATAGAGGTCGGCGACGTGGAGCGGCTGCGATGGGCGCTTTCACGCCTCGACCGCAAGCATCAGCTCGTTCTTGTCCTGCGCTTCTACCTCGACCTGTCCAACGAAGAGGTGGGGCGGACGCTCGGCATTTCAGCTGCCACCGCGCGGGTCCGCGTGCACCGCGCGATTCGGCGACTGCGACCCGTCATCGAGGTGCCGGAGGACTTGAGCGATGGATGAGACCCGCTTTCGATCCCTGATGCACGAGGCGATCGGGGACCAGCCGATGCAGCCACGGCTGCCCGCCGCGGTGCGGACACGGTTGACCGAGCCACGGCCCCGTGCCGTGCCTGGCACTCTGGCCCTGCTGGCTGCGGTCTTGCTGACCGTCCTCGTTGTGGCCGCCCTGGTCGGGCCACGATTGCTCGGCCACGTCCCGCCGGCCGGGACGTCAACTCCGGTGCTCGGCGGGGTCGATCCGTCGAACTGCACGCTGCCGGTCTACGTCGGATCGGAGGTTGGCTTCGTGGATACGCACACAGAGCGATACACGAAGGACGTGTCCGCCTCGGTGGTCGCCCTCCCCTCCAGCTTCGCGTCCAGACCGATGTACTACAGCTCGGCCCTCAAGCGCTGGCTGCCGGTCTCGGTCAGCTATATGTCGCCCGACGGCCGCAGCTATGCCTGGATCAGGCTCCTGCCCGACGGGAGCACCCAGGCCAACTTCAAGACCGCCGAGCTGCATCGGTACGAAGTCGCCACAGGGACCGATCAATTGCTGTGGACAACCACAGTCTTCTTCATCGTCTGGCGCTGGGACGCGGCCGGCATTCTTGTGAGCGTGCCACCCTCGGGGAGCAATCTCGCCCCCGCAAATTGGTGGCTGGTGGATCCTGTAACAGGGGCCGCCACGCAGCAGGTCTCATCAAGCCACGCCTCCCTCTACTCCTTCACGCCGCTTGCGGGTGACCCAACGGACATCAGCTTCTCGAGCGTCGGCGTCAATGCTGAGGGCCACCCGATCTGGTGGTTGTTCACCAACGGCAAGGCGGGCGGGGTTAATTGGGTGTTCTACGAGACCGCGCCGGGCCAGCGGGTGTTCATCTATCGCGGCTCTAAAGACGACGCGAGCGCCCTCGATCCATTAGCCGCCATGGCCGATTCCACTGGCATCTGGTTCTCCGATTACAGAGACCCGAATGTGATCCGGCATTGGCAGCAGGGAACAGGACTTCGCAACGTGATGGTCACTGGGTTGCCGGCCGTGGATCAGGGCACCTTTCCCGGGGCCATCCCCGCCGGCCCTTGCTTCTAATCCGATGACCCGTAAGCTACGCCACCTTTACCGGGCCGTCCCGCATGCGTAAGCCCAAATGGCGTCCGTGTCGAACTTGTCTGTCGTCGGTAACATAGCGGCGTCACCGGAGGACGATCCGGCTGACTCCCAAACGGTTAATGGACCGTTGGGTTAAGGGCCCCTTCGGGCCGGTTCTGAATTCAACACGACCACAAGGGTCTTCAAAACCGTTTGCGGGCGTCCGTGGACGTTCGCCCAAGTTCATCTATGTCCGCCAGCGTCCGTACTCGAACCGGTTGACAGCCAATGACAGCCCAGACGATCACGCCCGCAGGCTCGGCAGCTAGATGGCCTTTGACCAAACAGCCTTTCCCACCCGCGATCTTCTAGACCGTTTGCGGTCCACATCCTCTGCGCGCGTCCTTATAGATGTCGGACGGCAGCAGAGGCCGGTTGCCGGCCCGCCAAGGTCGTTATGGTGGACGCGATGCGGCTACGCGTGGCTGCCGTCCTGGTGTTGCTCATCGGCGGCTATCTCGGATTCAACTACTTCATCCGGCCCATCCCGGCCGTCGGGGCGGTGGCGTCGATCCCAGCCTCCACCACCATCGATGGCTCCGCGCCCGCCATGCCCTGGCCGTCCGCGGGTTCGGCGGCCATCGGCGTCTCTAGCCTGGGATTGATCGAATCGTCCGGCCGGGAAACGCCCGCCCCCACGGCCGGCCTGGCCAAGGTGATGACGGCTCTGGTCGTCCTCGAGGACAAACCGCTGAAAGCGGGTGATCCGGGCCCCTCCGTCGCCATCACGGACGCGGATGTTCAGGCGTACCAGGCCGACAGCGCGAACCATCAAAACGTCGTGGCAGTGCAATCGGGCGAGCAGCTCACCGAGTTTCACGCCCTGCAGGGCCTTCTGATTCCGTCCGCGGACAACATCGCTACCACGCTGGCTAGATGGGATGCCGGCTCGGTCAATGCCTTCGTCGCCAAGATGAACAAGCGGGCCGACGCGCTCGGCATGACCCACACCAGATTCGCCGACGAGTCAGGTGCTTCCGCCAAGACAACAAGCACCCCGAGCGACCTGGTGAAGCTCGGCCTGGTCGCCATGAAGCAGCCAGTGCTGGCGCAGATCGTCGCGCAGAGCCAGGCCAACATACCCGTCGCCGGCACCGTGCGGAACCTCGACAC
>JBAUTF010000092.1:0-12753 GCA_049582065.1 Candidatus Dormiibacterota bacterium
GCCACCCCGATCGCGAACCCGATCAATAGAAGGGTGCCCGCGCCTTGCACCAGGGACGTGCGGACCTCCTGCTGGCGCACGGCGGCCAGCGCGGTGGATGAGTCGATCGATGCCACCACCACCCAGCCGAGGCTGGTGATCGGCGCGTAACCGGCCAGGACGTCGTGATTCCTGTAGTCGACGGTCTGCGTGGCTCCGCCGCCACTCGTGAGTGCACGGTCGTATATCGCAGCTTCGGCCTTGGTGGTGAGCGTGCCTTTTGCCACCATGGCCTCGTCGTTCGCGAGGACGCCCCAGTCAGAGCTGTAGAGAAGAAGGTCCTGCGCGCTGATCACGTGGATCTCCTGGTCGTGAGAGCTGACGGCATCCGGCCCGTAGGGGTTGATCAGCTGTCCGAGGAGCGGTATTTCAAGGTCTGCGCCCAGGACGCCTTGAGGTTTGAGGTCGGCACCGATGATCGGTGCGGTCATGACCCAAAGGAGCCCGCTGCCGCCGAGCTGTACGGGCCCGAGCGTCTCGACGCTGAGGCTGTTGGCATAGGTCGTCCCGGGAGGAGTTGCCGCGAAGGAGGTGCCTCCGGAGGTGGATGCAACTGCGACTCCGCTCAGGTTGAACACCTGGATCCTCTCGAAGTCGGGGTGCGACGGAACCGTGGCGAGGAGTTGAGCATTGAGGTCGGGCGCCGAGACCCGCCCGATCTCACCTTGGGCCATGATGCGGAGCTCGGACTGGCGCTCCGCCACCCAGTCGGTGATCCGGACAGCGGTGCTTGCGGCCGTTGCCTCGGCTTGCGCCTGCGCCTGGTCGGTGATGGTCTGCGCGCTCCAGGTCGCCACCATGAAACCGAGGGCGAGCGAGACCGGGATCGACACCAGCAGCATGGCTGCCACGACGCGCACCAAATAGGAGTCGAAAGCCTTCCAGCGCTTCCAACTCCCAGGCCGTGGCGCAGCGTAAGAGGCGGCCTCGACCAATCGAAGCGGCGGCTGCGGCGTGACGAGGATGGGGGCCGGCGGTGGCCCGCGTCGGAGCTGCACACCTTCTTACTACGCCTGGGGTGGCGCATTGTCGCCATTGGTGAGCACGGCGGCCATCCCCTGTAAGGGGATGGCTTCGGTCGCCCCTACAGCTCGATCAGCCCCTTGCGCGCAGCCGAGATGACGGCTTGCAGCTTGGAGTGAACCTGCAGCTTCTCGATCACGTGGCGCACGTGCCATTCGACCGTGTGGGGGGCGATGCCGAGCCGGCTGGACATCTCGCCGGTGTCCAGGCCCTCGGCCAGAAGGTGCAGGATGTCGAGCTCACGAGGAGTGAACTCGGCGAGGAGCTGCTCGCGCTCGCGTTTGCGCGTGACTGCGGCGCGCTGCCGGGCGATGGCGCGGGCAAACAGCTCGACGGGGATCAGCACCTCGCCCCGCGCGGCGCGGCGCACCGCTTCGATGATCTGGTCCGCGGTCGCGTCCTTGGTCAGGTACGCGGTGGCGCCGGCGTCGATCGCGTCGAGAAGCGCGGTCTCGGACTCGTCGGCGCTGTGAAAAACGAGCGCAGAATCATGGTGCTGGCCCTGGATCAGCCGCGCCGCATCCGGCCCGGACATGTCTGGGAGCCTGAAGTCCATCAGGACCACGTCGGGTTCGTTCCTGGTAGCTTCCTCGACCGCGGCCGCACCAGAGGCGGCGATGCCAGAGACGGAGAGGCCCTGCTGCCCTTCGAGGATCTTGGCGATGGCGGATGCGAGCAGCGGATGGTCCTGGACGATCAGGATGCGCACTCGCATCGGGGTTGGTTCGCTGCTTGCGGCGGGCTCCGGGTTCACCGGCGCTGCCTCACTTTGGGGCACCGCAGTCGGCTGGGAAAACAACCCTCCAGGGCTGGACACGACCTCACTTCCATCAGTTGCTCGTGCAACTGTAAAGCGAAGTGTTATCCGAGAGGGGAATTTAAGATCAAGTCGATCCCGACCAGTAAGATCAAGTCGATCCCGACCAGATCGAACGCCTCGGTCGACTCGGGTTCCGCTTGCGCCCGAATTCGGTGGTCGAGCTGCCGAATCTGACTCCGGCTCATCGTGCGGGCCGCCCCCGCCCCGGCTCGGAGTGCCGGTTGCCTCAGCGCCCCGCAAGACCTGCCCGAGCACCGTTCTCAGCAAATCCTAAGGGTCTGTCGAGCCTGCTCAAAGATTCGACGGGCATCCTGTGAGCACAAAACGCCATCCCAGGGCGTTACCCGGAGGCAGACTTTGATGTCCGAAATGGAAAACCCGTCAACCGAACCCACGGAGCGCGAATCGCTCGCGCCGTACCAATCGCTGACCCCGCCGCCCTCAGCGCCTTTAGGCGCGCAGGGCCAGTGGATGCCGCCCGCCCCGGCGGCCCCCGACAACTCCCTGTGGCACCGGATCGCCGCGGGCGTCGTGCTCGCCGCCATCATCGCGGCCGCCGCGGGCGCCGGCGTCGGCTTCAGCCTGGCCCGGGCCATCGACCAGAGGACGACCACCGCGCAGACCAGCGCCCAGCCTCAAGGCTCCGCCACGACCGAGACGCCCCAGGCCCAGACGCCGCAAGCCCCCATCGTTCCGGCCAACCCCGGCAGCGGATCGCAGCCCGGGAGCCTTGACGCGGCGGCGATCGCGGCGAAGGTCGACCCGGCCATCGTCGACATCAACACGGTCATCGGCACGAGCCAGGCCGCGGGCACCGGCCAGATCATCTCCTCGTCAGGCGAGGTGTTGACCAACAACCACGTGGTCGACGGCTCGTCGAGCATCCAGGTGACCGTGGTCAGCGACGGGCGGACTTATACCGCCCACGTGGTGGCCGACGACCCTGCCGCCGACATCGCGGTCATCCAGATGGAAGGCGCCTCCGGTCTGCCGACCGTGACATTCGCCAGCTCGTCCTCGCTGACAGTTGGGCAGTCCGTGATCGCCCTCGGCAATGCGCTCGGCGACGGCGGCACCCCTCGCGCGACCTCTGGCAGCGTGACCGCGCTCGACCAGACCATCACGGCGAGCGAGGGCGGCGCCAAGTCAGAGCAGCTGACCGGGATGGTCCAGAGCGACGCCACCATCTGGCCTGGCGATTCGGGCGGCCCACTGGTCAACGCCGCGTCGCAGGTCGTCGGAATGATCACCGCGGGCGAAGCACAGGGATTCCGGTCCACCTCGTCCACCATCGCATACGCGATTCCGTCCGACACCCTGCTCACGATCGTCAACGAGATCCGCGCAGGCCAGTCGGACCCCGCCATCTCCTACGGCCAGGTCGGCTACATCGGCGTGTCGGCCCGCACCATGGACGCTCAGCTCGCAGCCCAGCTCGGCTTGAACGTGAGCTCGGGAGCCCTGGTGGAGTCCGTCGTGCCTGGCGGCGCCGCGGCCAACGCGGGCATCGGCCGCTTGTCGGTCATCACCAAGGTGGGCGCATCGACAATTACCACGATCGACGACCTCGGGACCGCAGTCCGATCCCACCAACCGGGTGAGAAGGTCTCTGTCACATGGATCGACCAGAGCGGCACGCACACCACGACGGTGACCCTCGGCGGAGTCAACGGCTAGAGGTCAGGTCCATCCTGACCACTACAAGGCTCTATATCGGCTGCTCGCTGTCACAAAGCCGGCTCGCGCGGTGCTTAGAGTAGGTGGCCACCGCCGGGCTGGCGCTCCGCACCATCGCGCTGTCCAAGTCCTATGGCAAGCGGCTTGCCGTCGACCGGCTCGACCTTGAGGTCGAGCGGTCCGAGCTCTTCGGATTCCTCGGGCCTAACGGCGCCGGCAAGACGACCACGATCCGGATGGCCCTTGGACTAATCGCGCCGACCTCCGGGTCGGTCGAGATCCTCGGCCGCGAGGTCCGTTCGCACCGCTCCGAGGTGCTACCGCGCGTGGGCGCCCTCGTCGAGTCCCCGGCGCTCTACAGCTACATGTCGGGCCGCGACAACCTGCGCGCGGTGGGCAACCTCCTCGGGGGCGTGCCCGAGAAGCGGATCGACGACGTGCTCGATGTCGTCTCGCTCAAAGGTCGTGACCACGACCGCGTCAGGACGTACTCGATGGGCATGAAGCAGCGTCTCGGACTCGCGGTCGCGCTGCTCAACGATCCCGACCTGTTGATCCTTGACGAACCGGCCAACGGCCTCGATCCTGCGGGCATCGTAGAAATGCGTGATCTGCTCCGCGGACTCGCGGCGCAGGGCAAGACGGTCTTCATCTCCAGTCACGTCCTCACAGAGGTGCAGCAGATCTGCACGCGGGTGGCGATCATCAACCACGGCCAGCTCGTGCGGGTCGCGCCGGTGCAGGAGCTGTTGAAGTCGTCGGGCGAGTTCGAGGTCAAGGTCGACGCGCCAGAAGACCTGGTGGGCCTGCTCCGCCGGCAGCCGTGGGCTCCTCAGGCGCGCAGCGAGGACGGCGTGGTCGTCACGACAGCCCCCGAAGGGCGCGGCCGCAACTTGATCAAGTTCCTGGTCGAGAACGGCCAGGCCCCGGACTCGGTCAGCGAGCGCCAGCAGGACCTCGAGGAAATCTTCCTCAGCCTTACCGGAGGAGATTCATGAGCGCAGTCACCCGCCGGCCGCGTTTCGTGGGCACGCTCAGGGGCGAGGCTGTCAAGGTCTCGAGGCAGCTCAGCTTCTGGCTGATGCTCGCGGGCTCAGGGGTGCTGCTGGCGGTCATCGTGCTGGCGGTCACCAGCTCGGACAGCATCCGCACGCAGCTGACGGCGGACCCGTCGTCCTTCTTCTACAGCGCCCGCGACGTGTTCGGAACCGTCTACCAGATCGGCTCGGGCATCTTCCTCTTGATCGTCGGATCGCGCCTGTTCGCGATGGAGTATTCGTCCGGCACGATCCGCATCATCTACGCGCGAGGGACGGGGCGCCTGCGTCTGCTGCTCGCCAAGATGATCACCCTCGCGGTCATAGGCATTCTGCTGCTGGCAGGTTACCTCCTCATCACCGGAACGCTTATCGCGATCCTGGTGGACACGTGGGCAGGAAGCCTCGCGCCGATCCACGGCCTCCCAGGCCAGTTCTGGCAGGACTTGGGCTATTGGGCGGCGGTGCAGGGGATGAGCATGGGCATCGCTATCCTGCTGGCTGCGGCGGCGGCCGGCATCGGCCGCTCGCTTGCTTTCGCGATGGCGGCGTCGCTGGCGTTCTTTCCGGTGGACAACTTCATGACGATCCTGACCGCGCTCGGGTCGCGGATCACGCGGCAGGACCATCCATGGCTCGACATCAGCCGCTACCTGCTGGGCCCCAATTTGAACGCGGTCTTGAACCTGATCGAGCCAGGACACCATGCGCGCGCGGCGTTTGCCACGCCGCTGCTACCGGTGGACGGCACGCACGCCCTGACCGTGATCGGGCTCTTTGCTCTCGGCTTCGCCGCCATCGCGGTCGGCCGGACCGTGCGGCCGGACGTCCTCGAATAGGCTTAACAGAACACCGTCCGCCTCGGATCGGTATCCTTGTCGGGTTGTGCGAATAGTCGTCAAAGACCCCGAAGAGTTCGAGCAGGCCCTTCGGGAGTTTCGCCGCAAGGTGCAGGAGCAGGGGCTCGTGCGCGAGATGCGGCGCCGTTCACACTACGTGCCGCCGGCCGAGGCCCGCAAGATCAAGAGCCTTCGAGCTCGGCGCCGCCGCACCCGATAGATAGGTGACTTCCCCGCTAGCGGGGAAGGTGGCGCGCAGCGCCGGATGGGGAGGTCCGCCCGGCTAGCAGCGATTCGGCGTCCATTTGGTAGAATTACCCCGTTCGGTGACCATGGCGGAGGGGAGACACCCGTTCCCATTCCGAACACGGTAGTTAAGCCCTCCAGCGCCGATGGTACTGTCGGGGTAACCCGATGGGAGAGTAGGTCGTTGCCGAGCGTTTTAATAAGTCCCGCGGGCCGCAAGGTCCCTGGGACTTATTTGTTGTAGCGGCCCATTCCGAGCCGGGTCAGCCGAGCGCCGGCTCGGCCTCGGCCACGCTGTCGGCGTGCAGCCTGGGCAGCAGGAGGAAGCAGCGCACGCTCAGCAACAGCAACAGGCCCAGCAGGGCTGTGAGGACATCTGCCACCACCTGGCCCACGTGCGCGTGGAAGAGAAAGATCAGCACGCCCTCGGCCACCACGCCGAGCGCGAGGATGGGCATGAACGCCCGATCATGCACAGCCATGAAGAACTGGACCAGCAGGTTGTCGAGGGAAAGGGCGAGACCGATCACGCCCACCGGGAGCACATAAGGGGTGGCGTCACTGAAGCTCGGCCCGAAAAGGACGCCCACCACCAATCCCGGCAGTACGGCGAAAACGGCCAGCGCGCACGCCCCGAGCGCTGTCAGGATCCCGGCCGAGGCCAGCAGGAGGCGTCCGGGATGCTGCTCCTTGGCGACCGCCTCCACCACGCGCGGGAACAGGACCTGGCTCACGCTGAGGGTCAGGAAATAAAGGATCGTGCCGATCTTGTTCAGGCCGCCGTAGATGCCGCCGTCATGGCTGCTGAGGTAGTGCTCGGCGAGGATGACGTCCTGGTTGTAGAGCATCTGCACGCCGATGATGCCGACCGCCGCCGTGAGCGAAAAGCCGGCCATCACCCGGAGGCGCACGCGGGCGCCGCTCCTGCGGAAATGGTCCCGGAGCGAGAACAGGCCGAGGAAGAAGCAGACCGCCAGTCCTCCGAACACCGCGGCCATTGCACCGGAGGCCGCGTAGCCCACCCTGAGCAGCACGAAGACGAGGGTGGTCCTGACGATCAGCTCGAGCGACAGGTTGAGCGAGAGCGCGGGGAACCTCTGCAGGCCCTGCAGGATGCCGCGCGGGATGGCCACCTGCCAGATCAGCGCGATCGAGAAGCCCAGGATCAGCACCGGGATCGGGGATCCAAGGTGCTCGAAAGTGGCCACAGGCCTGGCGAACAGCGCAGTGAGCAGCACTGCGGCGAGGCATGGGATCGCGATGAGTCGCACGGTCCGCCCCAGCAGCGAGCGCACCCCAGCATCGGCGCGCGCGACCAGCGTGGCCGTATAGCGAGCCAGGACGACGATGAGGATCAAGGCGGGGGCGGCGCCCACTGCATACAGGGCGATCAGGAAGGCGACCTGGCCGTAAACGGCCGGGCCGAGCACGCGCCCGGCGATCGCGTGGTACACGAAACCACCGATCCCCGCGACGAGGCCGCCGAGGAACAGGACGAGATTCTGCCGGACCAGGCGGTTCCGCGTCAGCTGGGCCAGGCGGTGACCGAGACCCAGTCGCGCGCCGGTCTCCACTTCCCCGGGATTCTAGTGGCGCGACGCGTCGAGTGGTTCGGGGCGGGATAATTCGTCTCGGATGCCCGAACCCGCGAAGCCGATCGTCTCAGCCCTGGTCGTCAGCTACAACGCCAAGGACCAGCTCCTGCAGTGCCTGCACGCCTTCTTCTCCGGTGCGGACGTGCCCGTAGAGGCTGTGGTGGTGGACAACGACTCCTCGGACGGGTCGGCGGCGGCGGTGACCGACGAGTTCCCGCAGGCTACCGTGCTGGTCCAACCCAAGAACCTGGGCTACGGGCGAGCCGCCAACATCGGTCTCGAGCGCTGCCAGGGCCGCTTCGTCCTGCTGCTCAGCACCGACGTCACCGTCGACCCGCAGAGCGTGGGCAGGCTGGCCGACTTCCTGCTCACGCGTCCGGATGCCGGCGCGGTGGGACCTCGCGTGCTGCTTCCGGATGGGCGGCTCGACCCAGACGCCCGCCGCTCGTTCCCGATTCCGAGGACCCTGTTCTATCGGACCGTGGGGCTCGACCGGCTGTTTCCGAAGAGCCCGCGCTTCGGCCGCTACAACATGGGCCACATTCCCGAGTCCGACGTCCACGAGATGGATTCTGGAACCGGAGCGTGCCTCATGCTGAGGGGCGCCGCACTCGACCGCGTGGGATTTTTCGACCCGCGCTACTTCATGTCCGGCGAAGACCTCGACCTCTGCTACCGGCTGAAGCTTGGCGGTTGGAAGGTGTTCTATCTGCCCACCGCGGGTGCGACGCACCACGTCCCTCAAACGACCCCCGAGCGCCAGAGGCAGCTCCAGTACGAGCGTCATCGCGCGATGTGGACTTACCACTACAAACACCACTCAGAGGACGTGTCCGCTTTCAGCAATGGCCTCGTGTGGGCGCAGATCTGGGGCCGCTACGCGGCCGAGCGCCTGAGGGACACGATCAACAAACCCAACCGCCAGGCGAGCTAGACATGTACCACCAGATCGCGCGCAACAAGCGCAACAGCGTCATCGTGATCATCGGGTTCCTCGCCGTCTGGGTGGTCGCGGGACTGATCATCGGCGAGCTCGCATACGGGTCGAGCGGCGCGATCACGGGCGCCATCGTCCTCGCCCTGCTCGGGGTGGCCGCTGCGATGTTCTCGTACTACTTTGGATCGGCGACCGTCCTGGCTGCGGTGGGGGCGAAGGAGGCCGACCCACGGCAGTTCCAGCAGCTTTACAACATCGTCCAGACGCTCGCGATCGGCGACGGGCTGCCGATGCCGAAGGTCTACATCATGAACGACCCGAGCCCGAATGCCTTCGCCACCGGCCGCGACCCGAGCCACGCCGCCGTGACGGTCACCACCGGGCTCCTTCAGATGATGAACCGCGAAGAGCTCGAGGGCGTGCTCGCGCACGAGATGAGCCATGTCAAGAATTTCGACGTCCGCCTCTTGCTCGTCGTCACGACCATGATCGGGCTGGCGGCTCTGATCGCGAGTATGTACTGGAACGGCGCCTGGCGCATTCGCAGCCGTGACGACCGCGCCGTGCTGGTGGTCTTCGCTATCGGCATCATCTTCACCCTGATCGCGTTCCTCGTGGGCCCCCTGATGCAGCTGGCCCTGTCGCGCCAACGCGAGTCGCTGGCCGATGTCAGCGGTGTGGAGCTCACCCGCAACCCGGCCGGACTCATCAGCGCGCTCAAGAAGATCGCCCAGAACGACAAGCCGACGGAGAAGTTCAATCACGCGGTGGCGGCGATGATGATCGACAACCCCACCGAGCATCACGGCAGAGCCTTCAATCACCTTTTCGACACACATCCGCCGATCGAGGAGCGGATCGCGGCCCTGGAGAGGATCGCCAGCGTCCAGCAGACCTAGGACGATGCTCTACAGGAAGCCACCGTCATACCTGCGGCAGGACGCGATGTCGCCTCTGCTGGCGAAGGTCCTCCATGTCAGACGCACAGAGCTCAACCGAACGCTCCAGGTCTCCGGCTTCGCGATCGTCCTCGGCTGGGCCATGTACACAGCCTTCAATGCCTCGCAGTCGATCTTTCTGAACAAGGCGGGCCCGCAGGCTTATCCGCTCTTCTTCATCATCCTGGCGGTCGCCGTATGGCCCATGGTCGTGCTCCAGGGCGCGGTCACGAGACGTTTCGGCGTGGGCCGCGCCTTCCGCATCACGTTGATCGCCAACGCGGTCGCCGCCGTCGGCGTCTACATCGCTTACGCGGTGCGCGAGGATGCCACAGTCGCATTCGCGGCGTACATCGTCTACTCGGTCGCCTTCGAGCTCGTGATGCTGCACTTCTGGACCTTCGTCAGCCAGCACTTCAACCTGCACGAAGGGAAGCGCGTCTTCCCGGTCATCGCGGCCGGCTCGAGCATCGGGTATATCCTCGCCGGCCTGACGACGACTCTGGTCGCCGTCTACGCCACTGAGCCGCTGATCTTCGTGTGGTCTTTCGGATCGGCGGTGTCGGCCATGATGTCGGTCGGCCTGGAGCGGACCCTGTTCCGCCCTGCGTTCGTCGACGAGGTGGACGAGTTCCTCGCCGACCATGAGGCGGAGCGCAACCGCCACGGCATGATCGCCGCGCTGAAAGGGGCCTTCAGCCATGCGACCCGCAACCGCCTCGTCCTCGCCCTCGTGCTGCTGGCCCTCGTCATGCAGGTGGCCAGCCGCGTCGGCGACTACCTGGTGGCGGTGGTGTTCGTCGGGGCGACCCACAACAACCTCCAGGCGCTCACGATTCTCATTGGCAACGCATGGCTCGCGAGCTACGTGGTGCAGCTGGCGGTCAGCCTTGTCATCACGCCGTGGGTGCTCGGGAAGCTCGGCGTGAAGAACGCGATCACCCTGCTGCCGGTGTTCACACTGGTGGGCTTCACGGCGGTGGCGGTGAACCCGATGCTCGGCACGGCGCTCTTTCTCTTCATCGTGAGAAACGGCCTGCAGACGGGCCTCGACGATCCGGCCCAAAGCGTGCTGGGCGCCGCGTTGCCTGCCCAGGTCGGGCCGAGGCTGAAGTTCCTGCTCGAGAACGCGGTGCTTCCGAGCGCCGCGGTGGTGAGCGGAGTAGTTCTCTTGCTGGCCCGGCGCGCGATCATCGCCAGCGTCGAGGTGCTGGCCCTCATCGGGATGATCACCGCGGTGTTCTTCATCGTCGGCGCCTTCCGCGTGCGCGCCCTTTACGTCGACGCCATCTACCAGCGCCTTCGCACCCACGCCCTGAGCCTGGCCGATTTCACCCAGGCCCTCGGCCGTCCCAACCCGGTGCAGGTCGCGGAGCTGCAGGGTTACATCAGGGGCACGGACGACAATGCCCGCCAGTTTGCTGCGGCCGCCCTCGGCAAAGCGTCGCCGGACGTTTTCACCTCGATGCTGCCCGAGCTCCTCGCGTCGGGCGACCCGGTGGTGCGCCGGCTCGCGTACCAGATGGCGCCACCGGACAGGATCGTGGTCGAGCAGCTGGAGGCGGCCAGGCACGACCCCGACGGCTGGGTCAGGGCCGCGGCGGTGGTGGCCGGCCTGGCGCGAAAGGATCGCTGGCGGCCTTCAGACGAGGTGATGCGGGAGCTGGGTCATTCGGAGGACCAGGATGAACGCGCCGCGGCGGTCTGGGCGGCGGCCTTGATCGGCGGAGAGGACACGGTGCGGGAGGCGTTGAGCGATCCCTCGCCGCGTGTGCGCATGGAGGCGGTGCGCAGCTTCGCGAAGATGAAGGGCGACGTCGCGGATGTCGCCGCGGCGCTGATCGCGCGCCTGCGCGACGATGACATCGAGGTCAGGCGTGAAGCCCTCCGACAGGCGGTGCGCTGGACCCCTCCGCCGGACCATGCCCAGGCGTATGCCGAGGTGCTGGCCGAGGGCCTCGCGAGCGGCGACCGCGACGTGCGCCGGCTTGCCGCGGAGGCCATGGCCGCGCAGTCGCCCGACGCTTTGCTCTTGACCCTGCCGCTTCTCATGGCCCGAGACGAGACTTCTGTCGCGACGGTCGAGGCGCTCGTCCGCAGCGGGCGGCCCGAGCTGTTTCAACGGGCTCGCGCCCATCTCGAGGAGCAGCTCGAAGGCGCGATCGACCTGGCGCGCCTATCAGCACGGGTGGCCGGGGCGGCGACCCGTATGGACGGCGACGAAGCGGCCGGCTACGCCCTCCTGCGGATCGGGCTCGACGATCACGTGACGAACGCTGCCGAGTCCGGCCTCGCCGCGATGAGGGCGCTGCACGGAAAGCGAGGTTTCGCGACCGTGGAGCGTGGGCTGAGGTCGGACGTGTCCAGCACCAGGGTTGAGGCCCTGGAAACATTGCTAAACTTCGGCCCGGGCTGGCTTGCCGGACCGTTGGCGCAGCTGCTCGAGCCCGAGTCGTTCGACCCGGTGGTGGCGCGACCGCTGTCTCGTGCCGAGCTCGAAACACTCGGGAACCATCTCGACAGATGGGTCCGGGAAACCGCGCAGGCGGCGTTGAACGGGCTCGATGAACACATGAAAGAACTCATCGCACTGAAACGGGTGCCTCTCTTCAGCACACTGTCGCTCGAACAGCTGGCGAGCATCGACCGCCTGATGGTGACCCGGCGCTATGCCAAAGGCGAGCCGATCTTCCGAAAGGGCGATGCGGGCGCCGAGCTCTATGTGGTGCTGGACGGCGAGATCCGCATCCACCTCGACCATGACGGTCAGGAGGTCACGCTGGCGAAGGTGGGCGTGGGGAAGGTCGTGGGGGAGATGTCGGTCTTCGATGACCAGCCCAGGTCGGCGTCCGCGCAGGCTAACGTCGACACGACTGTGCGCGTGCTGCGGCGCGACCGCATGCAGGCGATCGTGCACGAGCACCCTGAGGTGCTGCTCGAGTTCGTCAAGAACCTGAGCCAGCGCCTGCGTGCCATGGACGAACAGCTCGAGGCGGCGCTGCCGCAACAGGAGACCATCCGCGAGGAAGCGGCCGGCGCCGCAATGGAGTAGCTAGTCCGGCGAGTCCGGCTCGGCCCTGACCTCGATCCTCTTGCGCGCCGCTTCAAGCCGCTCTGTGCAGACCTTCAGGTAGAGGCGCGCTTCGTCGACCGCTTTCAGGGCATCCTCGAGAGACAGGTCGCCGTCTTCCAGGAGCTTCAGCTTCTCGTCCAGCTTCTCCAGCGCCTGCTCGTAGGTGAGCTCCTGGCCTTGGCCCTGACTCATGGCTCGACCTCCTCGACCCGCGCGCCAAGCCGGCCGGAACCGAGCCGGATGCGCACCTTTCGACTGACGGCGGTGCCGGCGGCCGAGCGCAGCACCGTGCCGGAGTCTGCATCCTGCGTGATGCTGTAGCCGCGGGACAGGACGGCGTCCGGGCTGAGGGCGACCAGGCGCTGGCGGCGGTGATCGAGACCGCGCGTGGCGGAGCCGAACCGCTCCGTCAGCGCCCGCTCCAACCGATCCGGAGCCCGGCGAGAGGCAAGCGCGCTCCGGCTGCGCACCAGGCGGGTAGCGGCCGCGCCGCCCAGGCGCCGTGCGCGCTCGCGAAGCGCCTCTTCGC